>NZ_BAAAMR010000051.1:0-71011 GCF_039529375.1 Actinomadura napierensis | reverse complement strand
CTCGCGGCGGGCGACGCCGAGCGCCGCGTCCCGGTCCACGTGCAGCGTTCCGGCGGCGAGCAGCAGCGCGTCGCGACGCGGCGAGCGCCTGCAGCCGGGCGCGGTCGGCGGGCCCGGGACCGCCGCGGATCCCTTCGGCGAGCCACAGGATCCGTTCCGTGCACTCCTCGATGACCGTGCCGAACAGCGGGCTGCGGGCCGTCCCGAGGACGTGGTCGTGGCGCCACAGGCCGAGGACGACGTCGAGCGCGCGGCCGAGGTCGCCGACCTCGGACGCCCCCGCGACCCCGGCGGCGATGGACGCGGCGATCCGGCCGGACTGCCCGGCGCAGCCGCACAGCGCCGCGTCGAACAGCACCTCCGCCAGGCGTCCCATGTCGCCGGCCGCGCCGGCCGTCCGCTCGTCCAGGGCGGCCGCCGCGGCGTCGCCGAGGGTCGGCCCGTAGGCGCCCGCCTCGATCAGCGCGGCGAGCCGGGTGCCGTCGGGGTCGGATGTGTCGAGGTGCCAGACCTCCTCCAGCACCGGGTCGGCGCCGGTCGACGGGCCCGACTCGCGCTCGACGCCGGGGATGCCGAGGACGCGCAGCCGGTGCAGCGCGCGGCTGCGCTCCAGCCCCCGCGCGGCGGTCAGCTTCAGCGCGATCCGGCCGCCGGCCGCGAGGCCGAGCCGCTCCAGTTCGGCGGCGGCGTCGTGGACGAGCGGCGGCGCGGGCGTGTCGGGGTGCAGGCGGCCGACCCGGTTCCCGCTCAGCGCCGCCACCATCTCGGCGACCGCCGGATGCGCGCCCGGTGCGAGCGGGCCGCGCGACGTCCACGGCAGCCGCTGGTCGAGGTCCTCGCCGACCAGCGCGGACACCAGGCCGTCGAGCAGGTCGGTGCGGGCGGGCGAGCGGTGCCCGCGCAACCGGGTGAGGCCTTCGGTGAGGGTCCGGGCGGCGATCAGGTCGGCGGTCGACACCACCTGCCGGCGCTCGCGCAGCCGCGTCACGACGGTCTCGATCAGCGCGGCGGCGGCGCCGTCCGGGCCGTCCTCCCAGAGCCGCTGGTAGTACTCCGGCGACGGCATGCCGGACTGGTAGCCGGTGAACGCGTCGAGCCGCCGGAACGAGTACGGGACGAGGAAGCTGCCGCCCGCCGCGTCCGCGTCCGGCGCGGGGACCTCCGGCCAGCCGGTGCCGCCGTCGCGCGAGAGGGCTTCGAGCGCGGGCTTGTGGAACCCGCCCGTCACCACCACGACCGGGCGTCCGTCCGCGTCGGCCTCCGCCGCCCGGATCCACGCGGCCATGTACGCCTCGCGCGCGGAGTCGTCGGGCCCCGGTTTCGCTTCGCCGCGCACCAGGGCGAAGTACGCGTCGAGCCGCGCGGGCAGGTCGTCGGCGTCGATCTCGAACAGGTGATCCCACAGCACGTCGGTGTTGTCGACGGCGAACTCCCGGCACAGCCGCTCGGTGGCGTCGGCGTAGCGGCGCTCGGCGTCGGCGTACCGGTTGCCGCGCTCGGCGAACGCGGGATGCCAGGCGGGCAGGTCGATGAACCGCAGCTCCGCGCCGGCGGCCCGCCCGGTGTTGAGCGCGGTCCATTCCGGCGAGTACCCGCAGAACGGCGACCACGAGGAGTGCACCCGCTCGGCGTCCCGGTAGAAGCTGTAGATCGCGACCGGCGGCTCGTGGCCGAGGAGCAGCTCGTCCAGCCGCCCGTTGAAGTCGGAAGGGCCCTCGACGAGCACGTACGCCGGGCGCAGCCGCGCGATCGTGTCGCGGACGAGCCGCGCGCACGCCGGGCTGTGGTGCCGGACGCCGATGAACGTGACGGCCATCAGCCGGGCAGCAGGTGCCGGGCGGCGTGCAGCGCCTTCCACTGCTCGCCGTCGCGCCGCGGTGCCTGCCGCTCCAGGTAGCGGCGCAGCCGGGTCAGGTCCTCCGGGCTGTCCTTGGCGGCCGTCCCGGCGAGGCACTCCACGATGTCGGCGGCGCCGCCCGCCTCGCCGCGCAGGAACCAGCCCCGCACGCCGACCGCGTGCGCGACCGACACCGCCTCCGCCGTGCTCATCACCGCCGAGAGCCGGTCCATCGGCCGGCCCTCCTCCGTCGTGGCGTTCCGCAGCTCCCGGAACGTGGTGACCAGCACCTCCAGGACGTCCCGGCGCGGCGCGACGCCGACGCCGCTGCGCTCCAGCAGCCGCGCCGCCTCCTGCTCGACCAGGTCCAGCTCGGTGCCGAAGTCGGCGATCGGGAACACCGTCTCGAAGTTGAACCGCCGCTTCAGCGCCGCGCTCATCTCGTTGACGCCCCGGTCGCGGGTGTTCGCGGTCGCGATCACGTTGAACCCCTCGCGCGCGAACACCATCGCGTCCGCCCCGGTCAGCTCGGGGATCGCCAGGACGCGGTCGGACAGCGGCGACAGCAGCGAGTCCTGCACCTCCAGGGGGCAGCGGGTGATCTCCTCGAACCGGACGGCCTTCCCCTCGGCCATCCCGGTCAGCAGCGGCGCCGGCACCAGCGACCGCGTGGACGGCCCCTCCGACACCAGCAGCGCGTAGTTCCACGAGTACCTGATCTGGTCCTCGGTCGTCGCGGCGCCGCCCTGGATCGTCAGCGTGGACGTCCCGCTCACCGCCGCCGCGATGAGTTCCGACAGCAGCGACTTGGCGGTGCCCGGCTCGCCGACCAGCATCAGCCCGCGGCTCGTGGCGAGGGTGACCAGCGCCCGGTCGATCAGCGCGGTGTCGCCGACGAACTTGCGGGCCACGCCGAGCGCCTCGTCGCCGACGATGAAGCGCCGCGCGCCGGTCAGGCTCAGCGCCCAGCCGGGCGGGCGCGGCCCGTCGTCGTGCTCGCGGAGCCGTTCCAGCTCGTCGGCGAACCGCACCTCCGCGGGCGGTCTCTGGTGGTCGGCGGTGTCTTCAGGCATGGTGTCCGTTCCGGGTCAGGCGGCGGCTTCGGCGAGGCGGGTGAGGTCGGCGAGGACTTCGGACGCGGTGACGGGGTCCAGGTCGCCGAAGCGGAGCGGGGCTTCTTTGGTGGAGCGGTACCGGTGGTCGGTGGCCTCCGCGCCGAGCCACGCGTACTCCAGGGTCTGGTGGTCGCCGGACGCGGCCGGCTCGCCGACGTACAGGCCGGGATCCAGGTCGATGACGACGTACCGGTTCCCGGGGACCCGGCGGGAGATCCACCGCTGGACGCCCGCGTCCTGCGGCGCGCCGATCTCCCAGCCGCGGTTGACGAGGCCGACCACCGTGCCGAGCGGCACCTTCAGGTTCTCGAACCGCTCCAGCCGCTCGCTTCCCCGCTCGGCCTCACCGAGCGTGTGGACGGTGCGGCCCAGCTGCGGGAACGGCTGCAGGATCTCGTAGTCGGCGAAGACCTCCGACCACGCGCCGAGGGCGTCGCCGAGCTGGACGGGGTGCGCGAGACCGATGGCGGCGTTCTCGTGCACGTCGACGAGGTCGTCTCCGACGTCGGCGAAGGTGCGGTCCTCGGCGATCCGGAAGGAGGTGACGGCGCCGCCGTCCTGCGCGAACCAGACGAGGCGGCGCGCCACGTGCCGGACGAGGGGGTGCCCGACGACGTACTCGCCGAATTCGGCGGGGGTCCAGCGGCGCTGCGCGACCATCGCGCCCTCCAGGCGGCGCAGCAGGTCGGCGGCGGCGGTGCGGACGTCCTTCTTCAGATCGGCGAACGCCTGGTACGCGGCGGGCGCGAGGGCCGGGTCGTCCTTCGCGCCGGGCTTCGGAAGGGACCTGCGAGGCTTGCCGTCCCCGCCGGCGACCACCGGCCTGAGCGCCTCGTCGAACCCGACGGTGAAGCGGCGCGGGCCGTAGTCGAGCGTCATGGCGCCGTCGTCGTCCAGGCCGAACGCGGGGACGATCCGGTCGGCGAGCTGGTCGGTGGACAGCCCGAGCCGGTCGGCGACCTGCCGCATGCGGCGCTGCGCCTCGTTCTTGATCCCCTTGAACTTCACCTTCTGCGCGATGCCGTGCAGGTGCATCAGGGCGACGTCCGACCCGATGCCGGTGAGCACCTCCAGGCCCGTCACCGCGTAGGCGTGCCGCCCGTCGCCGGGCCAGGCGCGGATGACCGGCGTGAGGCGGCGGACGGTGGTGTCGTCGCCGGTGCGGCCGAGCTGGATCAGCGCCCAGCCCTCCTTGGACGGGGCGCCCGCGTCCTGCCATTTCTGGAACAGCGCCCAGCCGAACTCCGCCAGCGACGCCGGGTCGCACGCCTCCCTCACCGCCTCCAGGCCGTAGGGGGAGGGGAGGGCGAGCAGCTCGACGAGGCGGGTGGTCGCGCCTTCGGGGAGCGCCCGGCCGCCCTCGCGCAGCAGCACCTGCGGAAGGACGGCGGGGGCCGCCCAGCCGGGGAGCTTCGGCGGGGCGGTCTCGCCGGTCTCGACGGGGTGCGCGGCCAGCAGCCCGCCGAACACCGCGGCGGCCTCGTCGCCGTGGGCGGCGCGGGCCGCGTCCGCGATCGCGCGGCGCGTCCCGGGGTCGCCGCGGCGGCCGAGGTGGCGCAGCGCCCGGACGGCCGAGCGGCGCGCCGCCTTCGCCTTGCCGAGCGCCGCCGGGACGAGGTGCGGCACGGCGTCGAGGCCGTGCCGGTCGTACCAGCGCCCGGCATGGGCATCGTTGCCGCTGAGCCGGTCGCCCATGAACAGGGCCACGTCGGCGTGCAGGAACGGCGTGAGCAGCGCGATCCGCATCCGGTTCTTCTTCACGATGCGCAGCGTCGGCGGCAGCGCGTCGAGCCCGTACCGGGCGATGACCCGCCTCATCCACTGCGGGGTGTCGTAGCGGTCGACGCCCTTCCAGCCGGCGAGCAGCGGCCGGACGACGTCCTCGGGCGCGTGCACCACCGGCGCCATGGACCCGACGCCGCCCTCGCGGATCGCCTGGGCCAGCGCCTCCGGGTCGCCGCTCGGGGGCGCGCCGACGGAACCGACGTCGGTGCCGAGCCAGTCCGCGTGCTCACCGTCGCGCCAGCGCATCGCCCCTTCGGGTGACGTGAGGCCCGCGACGACCGGCTGCCGGGGGTTCTCCCACGGCGGCGCGGCCAGGATCTCGGGGACGGCGCTCCCCGGGGCCTCCGGCACTCGTGCGGACGTCCCTGCGGCCTTCTCCACGGCCGCGCGCACATCGTCCGGGAGGCGGGGAAGCGCCGCGACGACGCCGGGGCTGGTCCGCACGTGCTCTTGGAGAAGCGCGTCCTCGCCCGCCTCCGCGAGCAGCCGCACCGCCCGCACCGGGAACCGCTTCAGCGCCTCGCCCAGCTCGGCCTTGAGGTACTTGTGGTCGCGCCTCTCCAGCAGCACGCGGAACGCCTCGTCCGACGGCAGCAGCGCGATGGTCTTGGCGACGCGCTTGCGGCCATCGCCGTTGAGGGCCGGGCGGTCCAGATGATCCAGGAGGAACGGCAGGAGGCCCGGGCCGATACCGTCCGCCATCGTGGCGAGGATGTCGATGGACGCCGCGCCCCATTGCAGGCCGAGCGCCGGGTAGGGCGCGGCGAGCTGTTCGGCCTCGCCGAGCGAGGCCAGCGCGAGCGTGAGCAGGCCGCCGCCGCGTCCCTTGACGACGGGAGCGGCGGAGCACTCCTCCACCCAGTCCCTCCGCGTCGGTACCAGGTAGGACACCAGCCACCGCGCCTCAGGGCCGTCCCGGTGCGCCGCCAGGCGGTCGATCGCCTCGGCGTACACCTGCTCGTCGGTGGCCGCCAGCAGCGCGCGGACCTTGCGCAGGCCGTCGGCCAGCGGCCCGCGTCCCACGTCGTTCAGCCCCCGGTTCACCCCTGCCCAGCCGCCCTTCCAGGGGCCGTCCGTCCCGGAGCGCTGGCCGGTCGTCCGGGCCAGCCCGACCGCCGCGCAGGCGGCGAACGGCAGGCCGTGCTCGATGATCCAGGAGTCGATGAAGGTCGCGTAGGGGGCGTCGGCCCTCCGCAGTGTGAAGTTCAGGACCGCCACGGTCGCGACGGCCGCCGCGCCCGCCGGGTCGGGCTCCCCGGCCAGATGGCGCAGGGCGGCCTCCGCGAGATCCGGGGCGCCGCTCTTATCCGGGGCGAGCGCCCCCACCGGGCCGCCGGGCATCTCGATCAGCGCGCGCGCCTCACCGGGCGCCGCGTCGTCGATCGGGAAGGCCGGGCCGGGCAGCCCGCCGCGCCTCGGGTGCAGCTTGCGCCGCCAGGCCGCCGGGAGCGTCAGGGCGTCCTCGTCGGGCGGCGGGGGAAGATCGTCCATGTCGCCTCACGGTAGAGGAGCGTCCCGGCGGACCACCCCAAGAGCGGAAATGTCGGCGCCCGCCAGCGTAGGGCGGCGCTCCGACATTTCCGCGCGGGCGGTCGCCCGCGTCAGTCCGGCGCCCCTCGAGGCCACCGTCCGAGCCGTGCGTCGCGGCGACGGTGGCGCGGGACGTGGGCGCGGCGCTGCGCGGCCTGCCGCACGGGGCGCGCGGTGTCGTCCGGCAGGTGAGGGTCAGCTTCGTCGGGTGCGGCGGATACATCGACCTCGGTGAAATCGCGGAAGCGTCGCGGGTGGGCGGCGGTGTCGTGTGGACGGCCCGGTGAACGCGGTGCGGTACCTCGACGCACTGGCCGCCGAGTTGGCAGGGGTGGACGGTCGCACTGCGGTTTGGAGAGCCGCCGCTGCTTCGGGTGTCGCACCGGTCGGCTCCGCGGGTCGGGGAAAGCGTCATGGTGGTGGTCGTGGACGGGGCGCCGTGGTTCCGTGATTCGGCGGGGCGGCTCGTGGGGCCGTGCTCGGACGTGCGCGGGGCCGGCGCCGTGGTGGGGCGGACGATCCTCCGGGGGCGTGTTCGTGCTGGTGGGAGGCGTGCGGGACGATGGTGGCGAGGAAGAGGAGGACGTGTGACGCGTGAGCTTGGGGACGGGACGCTGGCCGTGGGGGCGGGGAGGCCGCCTGCGAAGAAGTACGCGCCGCCGTTGCCGGGGCCGGTCTTCGCGGCGCATTTCCATCTGCCGGGTGAGCCGGTGGGCCCTTACACGTACGGGCGCGACACCAATCCGACGTGGACGTTGCTGGAAGCGGCGATCGGGGAGCTCGAGGGCGGCGCCGAGGTCATTTCCTTTTCGTCGGGAATGGCGGCGATCGCGGCGGTTCTGTTGTCGCAGGTGCGGTCCGGTGATGTGGTGGTGTTGCCGGATGACTGCTATCAGACGACGCGGGCGTTGAAGGAGCGGCTCGAATCGTACGGGGCGGTCGTGCGGATGGGGCCGACGGCGGGCGATGCGCAGATCGCATTGCTCGACGGCGCCCGGCTGGTGTGGTTGGAGACGCCGTCGAATCCGAATCTGGACGTGTGCGATCTCGCGCGCGTGGTGGAGGCGGCCCACGAGAAGGGTGCGCTGGTCGCGGTCGACAACACGCTCGCGACGCCGCTCGGGCAGCGCCCGCTGGATCTCGGCGCGGACTTCTCGGTGGCCAGCGACACCAAGGCGCTGACAGGGCACGGTGACCTGCTGCTCGGGCATGTGGCCACACGGGACGCGGCGTTGGCGGAGAGCGTGCGGTTGTGGCGGAAGACGGTCGGCGCCATTCCGGGGCCGATGGAGGCGTGGCTGGCGCACCGTTCGCTGGCCACTCTGGAATTGCGGCTGGACCGGCAGGCGGTCAATGCGATGGCGCTCGCGGAAGCGCTGCGGGAACGGCCGGAGGTCACCGGGCTGCGGTATCCGGGATTGCCGGACGATCCGTCCCATGAGATCGCGGCGCGGCAGATGCGGCGGTTCGGTTGCGTCGTTTCGTTCACGTTGCCGGACGAGGCGTTCGCGGAGCGCTTCCTCGGCGCGATGCGGCTGGTCAACCAGGCGACGAGTTTCGGTTCCGTGCACAGTTCCGCGGAGCGGAGGGGACGGTGGGGCGGCGACGCCGTGGCGCCGGGATTCGTCCGGTTCTCGGTCGGTGTCGAGAACACCGATGACCTCGTCGCCGACGTCCTGGCCGCCCTGGACGAGGCAAGCGAAGCCCCGTGATCCCGCTCAGCCGAGGCGCGTGAGGTCGGCGAGGATCTCCGACAGCAGGACGGGGCCGACGGCGGCGAAGCCGTTCTCGATGGGGAACGCCGGGTCGTATTCGCGGGGCGCGGGTGCGATCCAGACGTGCTCCAGTTTCTGCTCGGGGTGCAGGTCGACGTAGCCGGCCGCGATGCCGGGATCGAGGTCGATCACGACGTGGTGGGGACCGGTGGGGCGGGAGATCCACCGCTGGAGGCCGCCGTCGAGTGCGGGGCCGCGCACCCAGCCCGTCCGGGTCAGGCCGAGGATCTTCCCGTAGGGCACGGAGAGTCCCTCGAAGCGGGCGAGGCGGCCGTCGCGGCCCTCGCCTCCCGCGAGGGTGAACACGGGGCGGGCGAGCTGCGGGAACGGCTGGGTGATCTCGTAGTCGGCGAACACCTCCGTCCAGGCGGGCAGGGCGTCGCCGAGCGGCAGCGGGTGGGCGATCCGCACGTCCGAGGAGAGGTCGAAGGCGTCGTCGGCGACGTCGGCGGGCGTGCGGTCCTCGGCGAGCCGGAACGCGGTCCCGCCGGACGTCCAGACGAGGCGGCGGGCGATGTGCCACATCAGCGGGTGCCGGACGAAGAACGCCGTGAACTCGTCGGGCGTCCAGGTGCGGCCCTCGACCATCGCGGTCTCCAGCCGGGCGATCTGGAGGGACGCGACGGCGCGGACGTCCTTCTTCAGTGCGGCGAACGCCGCGTAGGCGGCGGGCGCGAGGGCGGGGTGGTCCTTGGCGCCGGGTTTCGGCAGGGTCTTGCGGCGCTTGCCGTCCTCGCCGGTCACGGAGGGACGCAGCTGCTCGTCGAACCCGACGGTGAAGCGGCGCGGGCCGTAGTCGAGCGTCATCGCGCCGGAGGCGTCCAGGCCGAACGACGGGACGAGCCGGTCGGCGAGCTGCTCGTCGCCGAGCCCCTTGCGCGCGGCGACCTGACGCAGCTTGACCTGCGCCTGCCGTTGCAGCCCCTTGTACCGGCCGCTCCGCGCGATGCCGTCGAGGTGCAGGAGGGCGAGGTCGGTGCCGATCGCGGCGAGCGCGTCCAGGCCGGCGGCGGCGCGGTCGTGGCCGCCCTGGCCCGGCCATTCCCTGATCAGCGGGGTGAGGCGGCGGACGGTCGCGTCGTCGCCGAACCGGCCGAGCGCGGGCAGCACGAACGCGGATCGGCCCGGCATCCCGGCGTCCCGCCAAGCCTCGAAGACCGCCCAGGCGAAGGCGGTGAGGGACGCCGGTTCGCAGAGCGCGGCGGTCTCCTCGGCGGCCTCGCGCGCGCCGGGGAACGCGTCCGGGCGCAGCGCCATCGCCCAGAGGTGGACGAGGTTGCGGGCGGCGCCGGGCGGCAGGCGCGGGCCGCCGTCCCGCAGGACGGGCCGGGGCAGCGCCTCCGTGTCCAGCCATTGGGGCAGGTCCGGCGGTTTCGGCCGCTCGTGGGCGGGTTCGGACTGCTCCGGCTCGTCCGCGAGCAGCGCCGCGACGGCCTGGGCGGCCTCGTCGCCGTGCACGCGGGCCGCCTCCGCGACGTCGCCTTCGATGGCGCGCAGCGCGTGGACGGCGTTGCGGCGCGGGCCGACCCGTTTGCCCAGCGCGTCCGGCACCAGGTACGGGACGGCGCCGAGCCCGTGCCTGGCGAACCACGCGCGGGACAGCTTCTGTGCCGACTTGAGCCGGTAGAGCCAGTCGGCCATCAGCCGCGCGACGTCGGCCCCCAGGAACGGCAGGAGGACGGGCCCGGTCCCGAACGGGTTCGCCTTCGCCATCCGGACCGACACGTCCCACGCCGCCTCTTCGAAGCGCGCGACGATCGGCTTCAGCGAATGGTCGAAGTTCCAGGTCACCGGAGGAGGTTCCCAGGCGGCCAGCAGCGGGCGGGCGAGAGGTTCGGGCGCGCTCGCCAGGAACCCGGCCTGGCTCGGGAGGTACATCGACCCGTCGCGGACCTTTTCGGCCTCCCGCTCCCAGTCGCCGTCCGCCCAGGGCCCGCCGTAGGGGCGCATCGCCGCCCACTGCTCGCGCTCGCCCGGCTCCCAGACGACGTGCCGACCGCCCGGCGGTTCGAGACCGGGCACGACGGGGTGCCCGGCCGCGGTCTTCGCCGGGGCCGGCTTGCGCAGCCAGGGCGGGTCGACGAGCTTCGCGGGCAGCGCGGCCGGCGGCGCGTCCTTCATGTCGCTCCCTCTCAGCGGGCGTCGGCGGTCAGCGCGGTCAGGTCGGCGATGACCTCGGACGCGGTGACGGGGTCGAGCTCGCCGAACGGCAGCGGGTTCCCGTGGTGCATCCACAGCTCGTCCTGGCGACGGCACAGGCAGACCTGCCTCAGCGTCTGGTCGCCCAGCGTGTCCGGGTCGCCCACGGCGATGCCGGGGTCGAGGTCGATGACGACGTGCCGGTTCGGGCCGGCGGGACGCGAGATCCAGCACTCCACGCCCGCGTCCTGCGGCGCACCGCGCTCCCAGCCCCGCTTGGTCAGCCCGAGCAGCCGGCCGACCGGGACGGTGGCGCCTTCGAACCGGGCGAGGTGCCCGCTCTTTCGCTCCTCGTCGGCCAGCTCGTGCACCGGACGTCCGAGCTGCGGGAACGGCTGCAGGATCTCGTAGTCGGCGAACACCTCCGACCACGCGGCGACCAGATCGGTCTTGCCGAGGTGGACGGGATGCATGACGCCGACCACGACCGTCTCGGGAAGGTTCAGGGCGGTGTCGTGCGCGCCCGCGAACGTGCCGTCCTCGGCGACCCGGAACGTGATGCTCTTGTACTGGTCCATCTCGACGGCGATCCAGACCAGCCGCCGGACGAGGTGCCGGACCAGCGGATGCCCGGCGAGCAGGTCCCGGAACTCGGTCAGCGACCAGCGGCGGTTGCGCACCATCGCCGTCTCCAGGCGGACGATCAGGTCGGCGGCGACCGTGCGGACGTCCTTCTTCAGCGCGGAGAACGCCTTGTACGCGGCGGGCGCCAGCTCCGGGTCGTCCTTGGCGCCGGGCTTGGGCAGGGCCTTGCGGCGCTTGCCGTCCTCGTCGGCGACGTAGGGCCGGAGCTGCTCGTCGAACCCGACGACGAACCGGCGCGGGCCGTAGTCGAGCGTCATCGTCCCGGCGTCGTCGAGGCCGAAGTCGGGGACGAGCCGGTCGGCGAGCTCCTCGGGCCTCAGCTCCAGCCCGGCCGCGACCTCCGCGATCTTCTCCTGCGCGCGCGTCCGCAGCCCCTTGAACTTGACCTTCTGCGAGATCGCGTGCAGGTGCATCAGCGCGACGTCGGTGCCGATCGCGGCGAGGACGTCCAGCCCGGTCACCGCCTTCGCGTGGCCGCCGTCGCCCGGCCAGGCCCGGATCACGGGGGTGAGGCGGCGGACGGTGTCGTCGTCGCCGAGCCATCCGAGCTGCGTCAGCGCCCAGCCGTCCTTGGACGGCGCGCCGTTGGCCTCCCAGCGCCGGAACACCGCCCAGCCGAACTCGGCGAGCGACGCCGGGTCGCACAGCTCGCGGACGGCGGCGATCCCCGCGTAGACCTCGCCGGGCTTCGACATCGCCAGCATCGTCAGGACGTGCTCGGCCGCCGCGTCGGGAAGCGCGCGCT
This sequence comes from Actinomadura napierensis, assembly GCF_039529375.1. Classification (NCBI taxonomy): domain Bacteria; kingdom Bacillati; phylum Actinomycetota; class Actinomycetes; order Streptosporangiales; family Thermomonosporaceae; genus Actinomadura; species Actinomadura napierensis. Next base: position 59,440 of record NZ_BAAAMR010000051.1, on the reverse strand, counting down.
CGCCGTCGCGGAGCAGGATCTGCGGCAGCAGCCGCACGTCCGCCCAGTCGCCCACCGCCGGCATCTTCGCGGGCAGGATCTCCAGCGGGTCGACCGCCAGCAGGGCCTCGATCGCGTCGGCGGCCTTGTCGCCGTGTGCGCGCGCCGCGTCCACGACGCCCTCGGCGCCGTGCTGGGACGCGACGAACCGCAGCGCCCCCTCGGCCGCCCGCCGCTCCGCACCCGCCTTGCCCAGTGCACCGGGCAGCAGCGCCGGGACGGCTGCCAGGCCGTGCCGGGCGAACCAGGCGCGGGCCGTCCGGCTCGCCTGCTTGAGCCGGACGAGCCAGTCCGCCATCAGCCGGGCCACGTCGTCGCTCACGTACGGCAGCAGGATCGCGCCGACGCCCGCCGGATCGCGCCCTGCCGCGAGCACGGCGGCGTCGAGGGCGTCCAGTTCGAACCGGGCGACGACGACGCGCATCCAGTCGTCCACGTACCAGGGCTCGGGCGGGTTCCAGCCGGCCAGCAGCGGCCGGATCAGCTCTTCGGGCCCCTCGACGAACAGCATCGGCTGCATCTGGTCGAGCAGTTCGCCCCTCCGGAACTTCGCGACCTGCGCCGGCCACTCCAGCCGCTCCGCCCACCGCCAGTAGTGGTGCAGGTCGACCGTCCACTCCTCGCGCTCCCCCGGTCGCCACGCGATCACCCGCGTGCCGGGCGCGGGCAGGTCCTTGATGACGACCGGCTTGGTCTTCGCGCGGGGACGGTTCCACGGCGGGTCCACCAGCAGCGGCGGCAGCGACGCGGGATCGGCCGCCGGCATCCGCGCGCCGGCGTCCAGCGCCGCCCGGACCGCCGCCCGGGACGCCTCGGGCAGCGCGGGGAGCAGTTCGTTCGCGAGCGCGGGCTCGGCGCGCACGTGCGCGGACAGCAGGTCGGCCGCCGCCGGGCGGTCGGCCTCGGCGGCGAGCAGCCGCAGCGCCCGCTCCGGGAACCGCCGCGCCGCCGCGAGGGCCGCCGGGCCCGCGTACTTGCGGTCGAGCCGGTCCAGCAGGGCCTGGAACGCGGCGTCCACCGGCAGGACGGCCAGGGCGTCGAACTGGGTCCGCGCCGTGTCGCCGTCGATGTAGGGGGCGTCCAGGGACTCGGTCAAAAGATCCAGTACGGCGTCCGGCCCGGCGCCGTCCACCAGGCTCGCGATGATGCCGAGGCCGCGGGTGGAGTAGTCGAGGGACAGCTTGAACAGGTCGAGGTGGTCGCGTCCCGCGAACGTGCATAGGAGCATCCAGCGGTCCGCCTGATGGACCGCGGACCGCGTCCCCAGCGGGTCGGCGCACAGCTCGGCGAACCACTCCGTCCGCTCGGGCACCAGGTAGGAGACGACGATCTTCTGCAGGGTGCTCCCCCGGTGGCGCGCCAGCCCCTCGACGGCCTCGCCGTACGTGCCGTCGTCGGCGACGGCCAGCATCGCGCGCAGCCGCCGGGCGGTGGCCTCGTCCACCCACCAGCAGAAGCCCTCGTCGGGCTTCCGCCGCCGGACGCCGTTCCATTTCATCGCGGAACCGGCGACGGTGAAATCGGCCCAGAGCCCCGCGAGCGCCGTGTAGGCGCAGGCGGCGAACGGCACCCCGTGCTCCTCGACCCACGCGTCCACGTACGGGTTGGACTGCCCGTACCCGTGCTGCCCGTGCAGCGGAGCGGTGATGAGCACGACCGCCGCGGCGCCGACGGGCTCCGCCTCCCCGCCCAGGTAGGCGCGCGCGGCGGCGGCCACCTCCGGCGGCGTGCCGGGCAGCGCGAGCACCTCCTCGACACCGGACCGGACGCCGTCCATCTGCTCCCGCGCCCGGGCCGCCGCCTTCCGGTCGGCGCGGACCGCGGGCCAGGCGTGCGGCCGGTCGCGGCGGGGGTGCAGCCTGCGCAGCCACGCGTCCGGCATCACCAGGGTGTTCTCGTCGGGGCGGGCGTCGGCCGCGGAGTCCGTCGTGCTCATGACGGCACCGTAGGGGAGATCACCGACAAACCGGCACCGGAACGATCAAGCCGGCGTCATGGGGAGCGGCGCATGTCCTCCTCGACGAGCTCGGCGGCCTTGCGGGCCGCGATCAGGATGGGGTCCCAGACGGGCGAGAACGGCGGCGCGTAGCCGAGGTCCAGGCCGGTCATCTCCTCGACGGTCATCCGGTTCCACAGCGCGATGGCCAGGCCGTCGATCCGCTTGGCGGCGTTCTCCTCGCCGACGATCTGCCCGCCGAGCAGCCGGCCCGACCGGCGCTCGGCGATCAGCTTGGTCTTCATCACGGTGGCGCCCGGGTGGTAGCCGGCGCGGGTCGTGGACTCGACCACGACGCTCAGCGCGTCGAACCCGGCGGCCGCCGCCTCCCGCTCGTTCAGCCCGGTCCGCGCGACCTCGGCGTGGCAGATCTTCGAGACGGCGGTGCCCACCACGCCGGGGAAGGTGGCGTAGCCGCCGCCGATGTTGACGCCCGCGACGCGGCCCTGCTTGTTGGCGTGCGTGCCGAGCGCGATGGCGACCGGCAGGCCGGAGACGAGATGGCGGTTCTCGACGCAGTCGCCCGCCGCCCACACCCGCTCGGTGCGGGTGCGCATCCGCCGGTCGGTGACGATCCCGCCGGTCGGCCCCGTCTCGATCCCGGCCGCGCGGGCGAGGTCGGCGCCGGGACGGACGCCGAGCCCGAGGACGACCAGGTCGGCGGGGATCGTGCGGCCCCCGGCGCGGACCGCCGTCACCCGCCCCTCCGGGCCGGTGTCGAAGCCCTCGACCCGGTCGCCGAGGTGCAGGTCGACGCCGATGCCGCGGACCGCGTCCGCGACGAGCGCGCCCATGTCCGGGTCAAGTGTGCTCATCGGCTGCTCGGCGCCGTCCACGATCGTCACGTCGAGGCCGCGCGTCACCATCGCCTCGGCCATCTCCAGGCCGATGTAGCCGCCGCCCACCACGACGACGCGGCGCGGCTTGTCGCGCTCCAGGACGCGGCGGATGGCGATCCCGTCGTCCAGCACCTGGACGCCGTGCACGCCCTCGGCGTCCGCGCCGGGCAGGTCCGGGCGTGCGGGCACCGCGCCCGTCGCGATCATGAGCTGGTCGTAGGGCTCCCAGGCCTCGCCGCCGCCGTCCGCGTCCCGGACGCGCACCCGCGCCCCGTCGAGGTCGATCTCGGTGGCCTCGGTGCACAGCCGGAGGTCGATGCCGCGGTCGCGGAACTCGGCGGGCGTGCGGGCGATCAGCTCGTCCGCGTCGTCGATCACGCCGCCGACGTAGTAGGGGATGCCGCACGCCGAGTAGGACGCGAAATGCCCGCGCTCGACGACGGTGACGTCCAGGTCGTCCGCTCCGCGCCGCCGGCGGGCCTGGGACGCGGCGCTCATCCCGGCCGCGTCGCCCCCGATGACGAGCAGCCGCTCGCGTCCTGCCATGGGCACCTCCCGAAGATCGTCCCCGAGCGTACCCGCGGGCGGCGCCGGGTCAGATGCGGTGGGCGGGTCAGATGCGGTAGACGCGGCGGGCGGTGCCGGACGCGACGAGCCCCGCGACGCGTTCGGCGTCGGCGGACGTCCAGGCGCCGTCCTCCACGCCGCCCGCGAGGAACCCCGCGAGGCCGCGCCGGAACAGCAGCGCGCCCAGGTGGTACAGCTCGGCCAGGCCGAACGCGTCGGAGGAGTACAGCACCTTCCCGAACGGCGCCAGCTCCAGCAGCTCGGCGATCAGCGCGGGCGCCCGGTGCCCGAGGTTGTGGGTGGCGAGGCCCACGTCGACGTGGACGTTCGACAGCACCTGGGCGAGGTACCCGGCCTTCCGGTGGAACGGGTAGTTGTGCAGCAGCAGCGCCGGGACGCCCGCCCGGTCCATGGCCCGCAGCAGCTCGATGAGCAGCAGCGGGTCGCCGCGGCGCAGGTCGGCGTCGACGTCGCCGTACCCGACGTGGAACTGCACGGGGAGGTCGAGGTCGACCGCGCACCAGATCAGGAAGCGGTGCAGGATCTCGTCGCAGACCCGCGCCTCCTCCTGGCGCAGCAGGATCCCGGCCGCGCCCGTCACCTCCGCGTCGGACGGCCGCACGCCCGACAGCTCCAGCCCGGCGCGGTAGGCGGCGATCGACTTGGCGCCCGCCACGCGCGGCGCGCAGGCGGCGAGGCGGGCCCGGACCTCGTCGGCGAAGTCGTGGGCGTCCACGCCGTCCGCCGCGACCTGCTCGGCGACCGTCTCCAGCCGGACGATCTCGTGTGCCCGCGCCCCGGCGAGCCGTCCGAGGGCGGGCGGGTCCAGCATCGCGCGCGGGTTGAAGCCGGTGTCGACGCAGAGGGCGTCCAGCCCGGCGGCGGCCAGGAACCGGCGGTTCACCTCGGCCGCGCCCAGCTCGGCGCGGCGCGCGAGGTAGGCGTCGGGCTCGGCGTGCGCGTCCAGGTCCAGGACGGGCGCGCACCAGCGCCGCAGCGCGAACCCGACCTGCGTGTCGAACATGCTCGCCCCGGGAGGCCCGGCCGTCTCCGCCTCGGTGAGCAGCGCCTCGAACTCCGCGCGATCGAGGTCCTCGGTGTGGACGCCGTGGCAGTGGTGGTCGATCAGGGGCAGCGACTCCAGATATCCGAGCACCCCTCATACGTCCCCGGAAACCGGGCGGCGTCCCTGAAATCACGGAGCGTTCTTCCTACGATGCCTGTGCGGGCGGCATCCCTGCCGGAAGGCCCGCGTCCGCCGCCCTGCGACCGGGAGCCGAACCGTGGAACAGACCTTCGACACCGCCCTCGACGGGCACGAGCGCGCCCGGCTCGGCGCGCGGGCGGCCGAGGCCGCCCGGCGGCTGGCCGGCGAGGACGTCGCCGCCGTCGCACTGACCTGGGTGGACGTCAGCGGCATCACGCGCACCAAGACCGTCCCGGTCGGCCGGCTGGAGCACGCGGCGACCTGGGGCGTCGGGATGTCGCCGGTGTTCGACGTGTTCCTGCTGGACGACTCGATCGTGTCCGGCCGGCACATCGGCGGACCGGTCGGCGACCTGCGGCTCCATCCCGACCTGGACCGGCTCGTCCCGCTGGCGGCGCTGCCGGGCTGGGCGCACGCCCCCGCGAACCGGTACGCGCAGGACGGCGCCGTCCACCCCCTCGACGCCCGCGCGGTGCTGCGCCGCGAGACCGGCCGGCTCGCCGCCGCCGGCTGGACGGTGAAGACGGCGCTCGAGATCGAGTGGGCGGTGTCGGCCACCGCGGAGGAGTTCACGCCCGCCTGCCACGGCCCCGCGTACGGGATGACGCGCGTCAGCGAGCTGGCCGGCTACCTGCGGGCGCTGCTCACCGCGCTGGACCGGACGGGCGTCTCGGTCGAACAGCTGCACCCCGAGTACGCCGCCGGGCAGTACGAGCTGTCGGTGGCGGCCGAGGACCCGGTCGGCGCGGCCGACACCGCCGTCCTGGTCCGGGAGACGATCCGGGCGGTCACGCTGGAGCACGGCATGCACGCCTCGTTCTCCCCGAAGGTCGTGGCGGGCTCGGTGGGCAACGGCGGGCACGTCCACCTGAGCCTGTGGCGGGAGGACACCGGGGACGGCCCGGCGAACGCGATGGCGGGCGGCACGGGCCCCTGCGCGATGACGGACGCGGGGCAGGCGTTCGCGGCGGGGATCCTGGACCGGCTGCCCGCGCTGCTGGCGATCGGGGCGCCGGCGGTGGCCAGCTACCTGCGGCTCGTCCCGTCCCACTGGGCGGGCGCGTTCGCGTGCTGGGGGCTGGAGAACCGGGAAACGGCGCTCCGGTTCGTCACCGGGGCGCAGGGCGAGCGGGACCGCGCGGCGAACCTGGAGGTCAAGTGCTTCGACGGCGCCGCGAACCCCTACCTCGCGCTCGCGGCGCTGCTGGCGGCGGGACGGTCGGGGCTGGAGGCCGGGCTGACGCTGCCGGACCCGGTCGAGGTCGATCCGGCCGGGCTGACCGACGGCGAGCGCTCAGCGCGCGGCATCAGGCCGCTGCCGGCCTCGCTCGCGGACGCGGTCGCGGTGTTCGAGGACGACGCCGTCCTGCGGGACGCGCTGGGCGAGGCGGTCACCGACACCGTCGCGGCCGTCCGCCGCGGCGAGATCGCGCTGTTCGACGGCGCGACCCCGCAGGAGATCGCCGCCGCGACCCGCTGGCGGCACTAGCGGCCGGGCTCGGGCGGGTCCGCCGCGCCGACGACGGCGCCGGGCGCGAACGGCTGGACGCGCACCTCCAGCTCACCGCAGGCGCAGCGGGTGTAGGTGACCACGCCCTCGGAGGTGAGGTGCCGGGACAGGACCTCGTAGAGCTCGGAGCGGGGCCAGCCACAGCGGGGGCATTCCTCCACGGCGCGTCCTCTGGGAAGCTTGTAAGGGTTAAAATTAGGATGCCATTTACAGGATGGCATGGGAGCGGGAGCCGGGGCAATGCGGATAACCGGGTACAAGAGCCACGGAGTGGCGGCGGCCGTCGCCCTGGTCAACGCCGTGACCAGCGCCGACGGCGACGATTCCGCGGACGCGCTGCGCGGGCTGCTGCGCGAGAACGGGTTCTTCTGGCACGAGTTCGAGCCGGGCGACGCCGGGGAGTTCCGCCGGTGGGGGCGGACGCTGCGCCGGTTCTTCGACGCCGCCGACCTCGACGAGGCGATGCGGCTGCTGAACGGGCTGATGCTGGAGCTGCCGCTGCATCCGCACCTGGCCGAGCACGATCCGCACGGCATCCACATGCACTATGCGCCGCCCTCGTCGCGGCTGCCGGTCCGGTTCCGCGCGACGACGCTGATGCACCTCGCGGAGCTGGTCGTCGAGCACGGGATCGACCGGACGGGCGTGTGCGACGCCGAGGGATGCGACCGGGTGTACGCCGACACGTCCCGGGCGGGGCGGCGCCGGTTCTGCTCGGAGGCGTGCGCGAACCGGACGAACGTCGCGGCCTTCCGCGCCCGCAAGCGGGGCTGAGCGCGGAGGGCGAGCGGTTTTGCCGGGGGTTCACCGCGCGCCGGGAAGGAAGCGGATGGGTCTGACCTTGAGTATCGGGTGCCCGAAAGGGCATGCCGACTCCCGTACCGCAGACTCCTACCCACCAGTGCCCAGATGCCTCAAGCGTTCTTCCGCCGTCCCGGCTTCCTCGACCGCACCGGCCGCGCCGTCCGCTCGCCGATCCAGGTGGCGACGGAGGCCCCGTCGTCGGTGTACCGGATCGCCCGGCTGACGATCACCGCCGTCGCCGCGTTCCTGATCGCGCGGCACGTGCCGTCGACCACCGACCAGCCGCCGCTGCTGGCGCCGCTGACCGCGCTGCTGGTCGTCCAGCACTCCGTCTACGAGACGATCAAGTCCAGCCTGCTGCGGGTCGGCGCGGTCACCTCCGGGGTGATGGTCGCGGTGCTGTTCTCCAACGGGGTGGGATTCTCCTGGTGGAGCCTCGGCCTGTCGATCCTCGCGGCGCTGGTCATCGGGCACGCGCTGCGGCTCGGCGACCAGATGCTGGAGGTGCCGATCAGCGCGATGCTGATCTTCGCGCTGGGCGCGGCCACCGGCTCGGGCGCGCTCGACCGGGTGGTGGAGACCCTCGTCGGCGCCGCCACCGGCCTGATCGCCACGTTCCTGGTGCCGTCGGTGCGGGTGCGGCCCGCGGAGGAGGCCGTCCAGGAGGTCTCCGAGAAGCTCCGGGAGCTGATCCAGCAGATCGCCGACGGGCTGCAGGGCGACCCCGCCGAGGGCGAGGCGGCCGGCTGGCAGGACGCGGCCGAGCGGTTCGCCCGCGAGATCGGCCGCACCGACCAGGACCTGCGGGACGCGGAGGAGAGCGTCCGGCTCAACCCGCGCACGCAGGCGCGGCGGCTCGTCGACGCGGGCGTGGCGCTGCGCAACGCCGTCGAGACGATGGAGCATTTCACGCTGTCGCTGCGCGGCCTGACCCGGTCGCTGGCCGACGACGAGCGGCTCGGCCCGCGCGGCCGGCTGCTGACCGACCCGACGCTGCGCCGCCAGCTCGGCGACGCGCTGGCCGGGATAGCCGCCAGCGTCGCCGCCTACGGCCGGCTGGCCCGCTCGGACCTGGCCCGCGACGCCCGCCCGTACCTGGCCGAGAACGAGCTGGAGGTGCGGGTGGACATCGCCCGCGAGCGGCGCGCCCGGCTCACCCGCAGCCTGCACGAGCGGGCCGCGGCCGGCGACCTGTGGCCGCTGTACGGCGAGGTGTCCATGGACATCGACCGGCTGATCGAGAACCTGCGGGTCGAGCACCGGGCCCGCGCCCGCGAGCACTGGCGGCGGCACCGCGGCGCGACCCGGCACCTGCCGGAGCGGCCGATCCGGGTCGTCCAGCAGGCGGGGCACCAGCTGCGCCGGGCCGCGGCGTCCGCCGCCGCGGCGGCCGAGCGCACCACCCGCGACTCCGACGACTTCTACCGCTGACCCGCCGCGCGGCACTACCCCTTCGCAGAAATAGGGTGACCGGTCTACTTGCAGTTGCTAGACCGGTCGGTCTAGAGTGGCGGCATGGCACCACGGGGCGAGACGAGAGAACGGGTCCTGCGGACGGCGGCGGAGCTGTTCCAACGGCAGGGCTACCACGGCACCGGGCTGAACCAGGTGCTGGCGGAGAGCCGGGCCCCGAAGGGCTCGCTGTACTTCCACTTCCCGGAGGGCAAGGAGCAGCTGGCGTCGGAGTCGGTCGCGCTGGCGGGCCGGGAGGTCGGCGACTCCCTCACGGAGTCGGTGCTCGCCGCGGAGGACGCACGGTCCGGCGTGGCGGCGATGGGCGAGTACTTCGCCCGCAGCCTCCTCGAATCGGACTTCGAGAAGGGGTGCCCGGTCGCGACCGTCGCCCTGGAGTCCGCCGCCGAGAGCGAGCCGATCCGCTCCGCGTGCGACACCGTCTACGGGGAGTGGCGGCAGGGCATCGCGCTGGCGCTGCGCGGCTGGGGCGTCCCGGAGGACCGCGCCGAACCGCTCGCCGCGACGGTCCTGTCGTCCCTGCAGGGCGCCGTGATGCTCGCCCGGGTCCAGAAGGACGTCGCCGTGATCGGCACGGTCACCGGGCACCTCGGCGACCTCATCGAGCAAGCCACCTCTTAGCGGGGAGATTCTTATGCGCGTGCACCATCTCGACTGCGCCCGGATGCGGGAGATCGAGCCGGCCGACGGGGCGGACGGCCCGTTGAAACCCGCCCACGGCGTCAGCCACGTCCTGGTGGTGGAGACGGACTCGTCCGGGCTCGTCCTGGTGGACGCCGGGATCGGTGCCGGCGACATCGCGGACCCGTCCGGGCGGCTGATGGACGACTGGGTGGAGATAACACAGCCGGCGCTGGACCCGGCCACGACGGCCGTGGCGCAGATCGAGGCGCTCGGTCTCTCCCCCGCGGACGTCCGGCACATCGCGGTCACCCACCTGCACCGCGACCACGCGGGCGGGCTCAGCGACTTCCCCGACGCGGCGGTGCACCTGTTCGAGGCGGAGCGGGCGGACGGCGGCAAGACCCCCGCGCAGCTGGCGCACGGTCCGAAGTGGGTGACGTACGAGAGCGGGCCGGGCGAGCACTGGAACGGCTTCGACGGCGTCCAGGCCCTCGACGGCGTCGCCGAGGACATCCTGCTGATCCCGCTGCACGGGCACACGCCCGGCCACGCGGGCGTCGCGGTGCGGGACAGCGACCGCTGGCTGCTGCACGCCGGCGACGCGTACATGTACCACGGCGAGGTGGACCGGCCCGAGCCCGTCACGCACCCGCTGATGGAGCTGGTGCAGGCGGGCGGCGAGGTCGATCGGGAGCAGCGGCTCGCCGGTGTCGCGCGGCTGCGGGAGCTGGCGCTCGACCCGGGCAACGGCGTCGAGGTGTTCTCCGCGCACGACCCGTGGGAGCTGGCCCGCTACGTGTGAGTGAGACGGTGGGCGAGGGCCGTGTGGCGGCGGCCCGCGCCCGCCGTGCGGACGGCGGCGGCGAGCGCCCGCCGTGACCCGACCAGGACGACCAGCTTCTTCGCGCGGGTGATCCCCGTGTAGAGCAGGTTGCGGCGCAGCATCATCCACGCGCCGGTCGTCAACGGGATCACGACCGCCGGGTACTCGCTGCCCTGCGACCGGTGGATCGTGATGGCGTAGGCGTGCGCCAGCTCGTCCAGCTCGTCGAAGGCGTAGTCGATGCTCTCGTCCTCGTCGGTGAGGACGGTCAGCGACTGCTCTTCCAGGGACACGGCGCTGACGACGCCGACCGTCCCGTTGAAGACGCCCGCCTCGCCCTTGTCGTAGTTGTTGCGCAGCTGGGTGACCTTGTCGCCGACGCGGAACACCCGCCCGCCGTAGCGGCGTTCGGGGCGGTCGTCGCGGTGCGGGGTGAGGGCCTCCTGGAGCTGCGCGTTCAGGGCGCCCGCCCCGGCGACGCCGCGGTGCATCGGCGCGAGCACCTGGACGTCCCGGCGCGGGTCGAGGCCGAACTTGCGCGGGATCCGGTTGGCGATGACGTCGACGGTCAGCTCGGCGGCCTCCTCCTGCTCCTCGCAGGGGAACAGGAAGAAGTCGGGGTAGCCGCGGGTGTGCGGGGGCTCGCCGGTGTTGACGCGGTGCGCGTTCACCACGATCCCGGACCGCTGCGCCTGCCGGAAGATCTTCGTCAGCCGGACGCGCGGGATCACCTCGGCGCCGAGCAGGTCGGCGAGCACCTCGCCGGCGCCGACGGACGGGAGCTGGTCGACGTCGCCGACCAGCAGCAGGTGCGCGCCGCGCGGGATCGCCTTGACCAGCTTGTTCATCAGGATCAGGTCGACCATGGAGCTCTCGTCGACCACGACGAGGTCGGCGTCGAGCGGGCTGTCCTGGTCGTACTTGGCGTCGCCGCCAGGCTGCAGTTGGAGCAGCCGGTGGACGGTCGCGGCCTCGTGCCCGGTGAGCTCGGCGAGCCGCTTGGCGGCCCGCCCGGTCGGCGCGACCAGCACGATCTTCGCCTTCTTCGCGGCGGCCAGCTCCACCACCGACCGCACGGTGAAGCTCTTCCCGCAGCCGGGCCCGCCGGTGAGCACGGCGACCTTGGACGTGAGCGCGAGCTTGACGGCCTCCTCCTGCTCGGGCGCGAGGGCCTGGCCGGTGCGACGCTTCAGCCAGGGCAGCACCTTGTCCCAGTCGACGTCCGCGAACGCCTGGAGCCGGTCCTCCTTGGCGTCGAGGAGGTCGCGCATGCCGCGCGCCACCGACCGCTCCGCCCGGTGGAACGGGACGAGGTAGACGGCCGGGATCGTCGCGGCGTCCTCCCCCGGCCCGGGGATCGGCTCGCGGACGACGCCCTCGTCGCGGGCCAGCTCGTCCAGCGCCGGGATGATCAGCTCCCGCGGCACGCCGAGGATCTTCTCCGCGGCGGTGACGAGGTTCGGCTCGGGCAGGAAGCAGTGCCCGTCGTCGGCGCCCTCCGACAGCGTGTACTGGAGCCCGGCCTTGATGCGCTCGGGGCTGTCATGGGGAATCCCCACGGCCTGCGCGATCGTGTCGGCCGTCTTGAAGCCGATGCCCCACACGTCCGCCGCCAACCGGTACGGGGATTTCTGCACGGTCTCGACCGACCGGTCACCGTACTGCTTGTAGATGCGCACGGCCAGCGACGTCGAGACGCCGACGCCCTGCAGGAAGACCATCACCTCCTTGATGGCCTTCTGCTCCTCCCACGCCTCGCCGATCCGCTTGGTCCGCTTGGGGCCGAGCCCGGGGACCTCGACGAGCCGCTCCGGCTCCTCCTCGATGACGCGCAGGATGTCGGTGCCGAAATGGCCGACCATCCGGTCCGCCATCACCGGCCCGATCCCTTTGATCATGCCGGAGCCGAGGTAGCGGCGGATGCCCTGAATGGTCGCCGGCAGCACGGTCGTGTAGGAGTCGACCTCGAACTGCTTGCCGTACTTGGGGTGCGAGCGCCACCGCCCGGTCAGCTTCAGGCTCTCCCCCACCTGCGCGCCGAGCAGGGCGCCGACGACGGTGAGCAGGTCGCCGCCGGTCCGCTCGGTCGCGACGCGGGCGACGGTGTAGCCGGTGTCCTCGTTGGCGTACGTGACCCGCTCCAGCACGGCCTCCAGCACCACGGGCCGCGGAGGCGGAGACTGCGCTCGGTTCGAGGGGTGGGCCGTCACGAACATCATGATGTCGGATCGCCAGGACCGTCCCGTCCCGTTTCCTTGATCAGCCCGAACCGCCCTCCCCGCTTCCCCCCTTTACGCGACGCTGTGAACAGCGACATTTGCGTACGCCCCAATGACATTTCGACACCTACACCACTTACATTGACTCTCTGTAGCGTCCGGTGACCGAAACGACTCTTTACTGGACTCTGACTGGGGAGGACGATCTCTGTTGTTGCTCCCTTGCCATTTGGCAACTACTGACTGCACCCCGCAGAACAGGAGACAGGGAAATGCTCGCCATCACCGTAGGCGCGCCAGGCCGATCCAGTCCTTGAAGCGCCTCGATCCGGTGATCGTCGACTGGCGCATCTGACAGCTCCCCAGCGTCTTGGCCAGGCATGTGTGGTGTGCCTTAAGCGGTTTCCGCTGCCGCGAGTGCCGGTAGGCGCGTTGCCCGACGGCGCCGCCGTGCGGGCCTTTGAAGACTGCGCCGCCATCATCCGATCCCGCCGTTAACGCCCTCCCTCCCCCCGGGAACAAGGGGCGCCTCATTCATCAGCGCAATAACCCCGACGGTCTTTCGTGTGCCCGGGACAAGCTCATAGAAGGGACGAACCACAGCTACGGAAGCAACCGTTCAATGGCGTGTTATCCCCATGCCCAAAAAGGAGTTTCAGTGTCACGACGTGTTGTGGCATGTTTCGCCGCATCGGTCCTGGCCGCCGCCGGTCTGGTGGCGATGCCCGGTGCCGCGGACGCCAAGCCGCGCCCCGAGGTCGCGCCGTTCCAGTTCCAGCATCTGTATCCGGAGATCGGGTCGCCGCACGCGGCCAGCCCCAAGCTCGGGCCGTCCAAGCGCGGGGCCGGTACGCCTGGTGTCCCCGAGCACCGTCGGCGACCCGACCCGCACCCGCATCCCCACCTACGCCCCGGCCAAGACAGGCTCCAGCAACGCCGGGCAGCCCACTCCCAGTGGCTCCGCATCGTCCGCACCGGCGGCAGGCTCCGGGAGCGCGGCCCCGAAGGCCGCTGCTGCGGCGTCGGTGCCGGTCGGGATCGGCCCGGTCCGCAACGGCACATTCTTGTCGTTCGGCCTGGCCGACTACCTGCAATTGAAGGTGAACGTCGGGTCCGGTGACGCGATGGTCCGCTCCACCGACATGTCGCTGCCCGGGATCGGCGGGAACGTCACCGTCGGCGCGGTCTACAACAGTCTGCTGCACGCCGCCGACGTCCCCACCGGCGTCATCTCACCAGGCTGGCGGACCAGGCTGGGCGAGGACGTGCGGCTGTACAAGAACAGCGACAACTCGCTCACCTACGCCGGCCCCGACGGGGTCTCCGGGGTGTTCACCCCGTCCGGCTCGGGCTACAGCACGCCCAAGGAGTTCAAGGGCGACCTGACCAGCCAGTCCGGCGGCGGCTGGAAGTACCTCGACCACGGCTCAGGCCAGCAGAGCTACTTCGACTCCTCCGGCCTGCCCTCCAAGGTGGTGGACCGCAATGGCAACACCGCCGACTTCAGCTACTCCGGCGGGCACGTCTCGGCGATCACCTACAAGCCCAAGGGCGAGTCGACCGGCCGGCAGATCAAGGTCGGCATGTACGACGGGGACCAGATCACCAACTACACCGAGGACGACGGCAACGGTGGTCAGCGCATCGTCGTCTACACCTACGACACCAGCAGCCACCGGCTGATCCAGATCCAACAGGCCGCTGGCGAGGTGACCAAGTTCGGCTACGACAGCTCCGGGAACCTGTCGTCGATCACCAACGGCAAGGGCAAGACCACCACCCTGGACTACGACGGAAACCACCGGGTCCTGGCCGTCACCCAGGGCGGCGACTCCGCCTCGCAGGTGACCCGGCTGGCCTACCCGTCGGGCACCCAGACCCAGGTCGCCGATCCCAACACCGACCAGTCCAAGGCGGTCGCCGACGTTCCGCACACCAGCTACACCATCAACACCAACGCCCGGGTCACCAAGACCGTCGACCCGGCCGGCAACACTCGCTCCAAGACCTACACCCCCCTTCAGCGACATCGCCTCCTACGACAATGGCAACGGCGGCCTCACCCAGAACACCTTCGGCGCCAACAACGGCGAATCGCTGACCAAGTCCGCCTCCCCGACCGGTGCCTCGGCGTCGCTGACCTACGGCAACTCCCCCACCAGCCAGAACCCGACCGCGGCCTACCAGCCGTCGGCCGGCACCGACACCCAGGGCGACTCCTCCACCTACACCTACAACGGCGCCGGCAACCAGACCTCGTCGAAGAACGCCCTGGCCGCCGAAGCCAAGGTGTCCTACAACGACCACGGCACCGTCAAGGACTCCACCGACCCCGCCAACGGGTCCAACTCCACCACCTACACCTACGACGGCAACCATCAACTCGCTTCGGTCACCCCGCCATCCGGCAACACCCTGAAGAAGAAGACCGTCACCTACGACGGCTACGGCCGACTCGCCACCGCCACCGACGGCAGCGGAAAAAAGACCAGCTACACCTACGACGACGATGACCGGGTGTTGGCCATCAGCTACTCCGACGGCACCCCGACGGTTGCCTACACCTACGACAAGGCCGGGAACGTCTCCACCCGCACCGACGCCACCGGTACCACCACCTGGGGCTACACCAGCCGCAACCTGACCGCGGCTCGGCAGTCGACCTCGGGCGGCGGGGAGATCGACTGGCAGTACGACGCCGCCGGGAACCTGCTCAACCAGCTCGACGCGCGCGGCACCGACCACTACGTCCACAACACCCGCAACCTGCTGGCCTCGATGACCGACGGCACCGGCACGCAGTGGCTCTTCAAGTACGACGACGACGGCAACCGCACCGACACCTACTTCAACTACACCAGCGGCCCCGTCGCCTGGTCGATGCACACGGTCACCAGCTACGACAAATCCAACCGCGTCACCCGCGTCAAAACCACCGGCAACTCCACCAGCAACCCGACCATCTCCGACCTGTCCTACTGCTACGCCAAGCACGTCGACGGCCAAGGCTGCTCCACTGCTACCGGTGACGACACCGGACTGCGGCAATGGTCCACCGACAACGCCGTGAACAAAACCAGCGTCTACACCTACGACAAGGGCAACCGGCTCACCAAGGCCACCGGCGTCAACGGCCACGACTACGGCTACGCCTACGACGATGACGGCAACCGCACCAGCCAGACCGTCGACGGCACCACACCCAGACGCTGACCTTCAATTCGGCGAATCAGATCACCTCATCGGGGTACGGCTATGACGCCGCAGGCAACCAGACCTCCTCCCCGACCGTGACCCAGATGACCTACAACGCCGCCAACCAAATGACCCAGACCAAGGTCGGCAACACCACCACCGGCCATACCTACGCCGGCCCCGACCAAACCGAACTCGTCAAGACCGGCACCACCAGCATCGTTTACGGCACAGCCACCACCCCCGTCGCCTACACCACCGGCGGCGCCACGACCTACATCGAGCGCGACGATTCCGGCATTCCTCTGGCTGCCAACGTGGGCGGTACCGACACCGCCTACGCCACCGACGGACTCGGCAGCATCGTCGCCACCGTCAACATCGCGGGCGCTAAAGCCACCGGCTACACCTACACCCCCTACGGCGAGCAATCCGGCAAAGCCGTCGGCGACAAGAACCTGCTGGGCTACACCGGTGCCCTGTCCGATCCCGCCACCACCAGTCTCTACCTCTCCCACCGCTACTATGCCCCCGGGCAGGGGAGTTTCACCCAGCAAGACACCATCACCGAACTCGCCGACCCGAAGGCCGGCAACCGTTACACCTACGCCGCCGACAACCCCACCAACTACACCGACCCCGCCGGCCAAAGCTGGATTACCGAGGGATTCGATGCCTTCTTCGGCGGCACCGGCGCTGCAGAGGCAGTGGAAGCGGGGGACATCGGCACCGCTGCGTTGGGGACTCTGACAGACATTGGAGTCGACACGGCATGCAATTTCGCACTCGGGCTGGCAGCGCCGGAAACCGCAGGCGCGTCCCTCGCGATCGGAGAGGTCGGCTGCATGGCCCTGGGATCCGAAGCCGGTAGTGCTGTCATGAGCGACTAGCAACACAAGAATTTCTGGACGTAGGGCATGCCATTTTCCGGGGGGCATGCCCTACGTACCGGAAGTGATCCTAAGGCCTGTGCTCACTCCGCGACCATTGACGAATTCTCCGAAGCGCGATAGGGAAGCCGACTAGAAACACCAAGGCCATGGCGGCTCCTATTGCAAGGAGCTTCCATCCGCGCTGTTGATGATGCTCGATGTCGACCACTCCGAGGACGATGAGCAGAATCGATATGGGACATCCGATTGCCATGGAGGCGATCAGATGAACCTTTCGGAAACGTAACTGAAGTGGGGTCGCCTGCTTCTCCATCGATCAAGCTCCCGAGGGCGAAGGAAAATGTTGTTGACTTTTTTACCCACACAAGACGGATTAATCAACAAGTAGGTGAACTCATCGACATCGCGAAGACGCCGAAGGCACATCGGCCGCTAGCGCTAGCTGGACAGACACCAGGGTTATGGCGGCGCCGGGAAGTCGCGGGCAATCAAACCTCCTGCCCGGCCGTGAGCCAGACGACCTACAACATCGCCAACCACATGACCCCGACCAAGGCTTGCAACACCACCACCGCCCACACCACCGGTACCGACACCGACATCGATGGCTTCGACACCATCGACTTCACCGGCACCAGAACAACCGGCTACACCAGCGTGATCAGCACGGCGTCGCGGACGTCCTCGCCGCCTACGCCATCCGCCCGGCGACGATCGACCGGGCCGAGGCGTGGCGCCGCGCCGACTCCTGGTTCAACCGGGAGGCCGACCCCGCACCCGTCGGGATCGCGGAGTTCCCCGACGGGTTCGCCGCCTGGCGGGTCACTCGCGACGCCGACGAGACAGCACAGCTCGCCGTGATCGACCGCCGCTGCGGAATGCTGACGCTCTGGCCGCCACTCCCCCTGGACACCCTCGCCGGCGGATACCGCACGTACCGCCAAAGCCGCTGAGCGAACGGCCCATGAGAGCCCATCCGCGCACCCGCTCCGGAACGTCCGCGCTCAAACGTTCCGGCAAGCTCACAGGCCGAACACCCGCCCTGGCGGGAGGCGATCCGCGATCTGCGCGTCGATGACGTCCCAGGTACGGCGTCGGCTCTGGCGAGGGGGCGCACTGAGCTCCCCTTCTTGACAGGGCGCCGGCGGGCGACGGATCCGGAGGCGAAAAGTCGCAAACATCATGATGTCGGATCGGCGGGGCGGGACCGATCCGGTTTTCTTGATCGAAAACGGAACATGCAGATCATCGCGGTCGGGGAATGATCATGACGGCCGGGGGCGTGGCCGGATCCGGCAGGGGTTCTGGATCTTCCGTTGATCGCGACGTACGTTCCGGGCGCACCCGTACCGCACGTACTGGGAGGTAACGCTGGTGTTCCGCTCCCGAACCCCGGCCCTGGCGGCCCTGAGCGCCGCCGCCACCACACTCGCAGCCACCGCCCTCACCGCCACCCCCGCCACCGCGCAGCCCGCCGCCGGGAACGATCCAATCGCCGGCTTCACCGCGCAGGACTCCCGCTGGCAGCGCCAGTACGAGAAGCTGTTCAGCGCGATCCCCTCGGCCGGGAAGGCGCGGGCGCTCGACGCCGAACTGTCGAGCGAGCCCGCCGTCACCACGACGACCGGCGACCGGCACCGCGTCGAGCGGATCGTCCGGCAGTTCCGGTCGTACGGCCTGGAACCCGAGGTCAAGACCTACTACGCCTACACGTCGCTGCCGAAGAAGGTCAGCCTCCAGATGACGGCGCCGCGCCGCGCGGCGCTGCCGGTCAAGGAGAAGCGGCGTCCGTGGCAGCAGCACTGGGACGAGGTCATCCCGGCGCACAACGGGCTGTCACCGTCCGGGAACGTACGGGGCCAGGTCGTCTACGCCAACTACGGCCGCCCGCAGGACTTCGAGCAGCTCGACAAGGCCGGCGTCTCGGTCAAGGACAAGATCGTCCTCGTCCGCTACGGGCAGGTGTTCCGCGGCATCAAGCCGCGGGAGGCCGCCAAGCGCGGCGCCAAGGGCGTGCTCATCTACTCCGACCCGGCCGACGACGGCTTCACCAAGGGCGCGGTGTACCCGGACGGGCCGTGGCGCGCACCCGACGGCATCCAGCGCGGCAGCGTCGCGCAGATCCAGCTCGCGTCCGGCGACCCGCTGACCCCCGGCTGGTCGGACGACTCGCCGGACGCCCGCCGGCTCAAGCCGTCCGAGGCGCCGATGCTGAAGGGCCTCGTCCCGACGCTGCCGATCTCCTACGGCGCCGCCGAGCCGCTGCTGCGCTCGCTGACCGGCGCGGAGGCGCCGAAGGACTGGCAGGGCGGCCTGCCGTTCACCTACCGGATCGGCCCGGGCGGCACGCAGGCGCACCTGGACGTGGAGAACACCTTCCAGGTCCGCAAGCTCTGGGACGTCACCGTGAAGATCCCGGGCAGCGAGCGCCCCGACCAGGAGGTCGTGCTCGGCGGGCACCACGACGCGTGGGTGTACGGCAGCGACGACAACCTGTCCGGCACGGAGAACGTCCTGCAGATCGGCCGGGCCCTCGGCACGCTGCTCAAGCAGGGCTGGCGGCCGAAGCGGACGGTCGTGCTCGCCACCTGGGACGGTGAGGAGTACGGGCTGTTCGGCTCCACCGAGTACGCCGAGCAGCAGGCCGAGCGGCTCCGCAACGCCGTCGCGTACGTGAACATGGACGGCGCGGGCGGCTCCCAGTTCGGCGCCGCGGCGACGCCCGCGCTGGACCAGTCCGTCATCGACGCCGCCAAGGAAGTGGCCTGGCCCGGCACGGGCGGGACTGCCTACGACGCGTGGAAGGCGCAGAACGGCGGCAAGACGCCGATCGACCGCATCGGGGGCGGCTCGGACTTCCAGGCGTTCTTCCAGCGCTACGGCGTGCCCGCGATGAACCTCGGCTCCTCGTCGACGGGTTCGTCGGGCAACTACCACTGCTCGTGCGACGACTTCTACTGGATGTCGCACTTCGGCGACCCGACGTGGGAGTACCACGCGGCGATGTCGCGGCTCGTCGGCATCGCGACGCTGCGGCTGGCCGACGCGGACGTCGTCGCCATGCGGTACTCCCCGTACGCCGCCGAGACCGCGCAATACCTGACCGCGTTCACCGACCAGCAGCGCAAGCGGCTCGGCAAGGTGGTCGTGGACGTCTCCCGCGACATCGACCAGGCCAAGGCGTGGCAGAAGGCCGCCGACGCCCTGCAGGCGCGCGCCGAGCAGGCCCTCCGCAAGGGCGACACGGCGGAGTTCCGGCAGCTGAACGCCAAGCTCATGCAGGACGAGCGCGACCTGCTCACCCAGGCGGGACTGCCGGGACGTCCCTGGTACCGGCACCAGATCTACGCCCCCGGCATGGACACCGGCTACGCCACGCAGCGGCTCCCGGGCTTGAACGACGCCCTGTTCCTGCAGAACGACCCGGCGACCGCGAAGGCCTACGAGGCGCGCCTGTACGCCTCCCTCCGCGCGGCCACCCGCACCCTCACCCCCGAAGACGACCGATGAGGTCCGGGCCGCGCGGGCGTCAGGTCCGCGCGGCCCGGCCGGGCGTCTCGCCCTTCGCCACCTCCAGCACGCCGGTCTCGGTGACCAGCGCGGTCACCAGGCGGGCCGGGGTGACGTCGAACGCGGGGTTGAAGCCTCCGGCGCCGTCGGGCGCCGTCGGCGTCCCGCCCCAGGCCAGCACCTCGCCGGGGTCCCGTTCCTCGATCGGGATCAGGTCGCCGGACGCGAGCGCGAGGTCCACGGTGCTCCACGGCGCGGCGACCACCAGCGGGACGCCCGCCGCCGCGCACGCCAGCGCCACGCCGACCGAGCCGATCTTGTTGGCGGTGTCGCCGTTGGCGGCGATCCGGTCGGCGCCGATGACCGCGACGTCCACCAGCCCGCGCAGGACGGTGCTCGGCGCGGCGCCGTCCGCCTGCACCAGGCAGGGGATCCCGGCCCTGACCAGCTCCCAGGCCGTGAGCCGCGCCCCCTGGAGCAGCGGGCGCGTCTCGTCGGCGTAGACCTTCTCCACCCGGCCCCGGTCGTGCAGCTCGCGGACGACGCCGAGGGCCGTCCCCCATCCGGCGGTCGCGAGGGCGCCGGCGTTGCAGTGGGTGAGGATCCGCAGCGGGCGGTCCGGCGTGCGGGCGGTGACCCAGTCCGCGCCGGACGCGCCGATCGCCCGGTTGCCCCGGACGTCCTCGTCCAGCACCGCCTGCGCCTCGGCCACGACGGCGTCCACGCCCTTGCCGACGAGCGGGACGACCCGGTCGACGCCGGCGGCGAGGTTCACCGCGGTGGGCCGCGCCTCCCGGACCCGGGCGATCGCCGCGTCGCGCGCCGCGTCGTCCCAGCCCTCGCGCTCGGCCTGGAGCATCGCGATCGCGACGCCGAACGCGCCGGCCACGCCGAGCGCGGGCGCGCCGCGCACCACCAGCCGCCGGATCGCGTCCACGAGCGCGTCGGCGTCCCGCACCACGACGTGCTCGACGCGCCCGGGCAGCACGGTCTGATCCAGCAGCCGCAGCCCGTCCCCGGCCCATTCCACCGTCCGCACGTCGTCCCTCATAACGCCCATTCTGCCCGCCGGGCGCCGCGAAGCCGTACCCGGCAAGGCTTTTCGCCGCCCCGGGCCGTCCCGGACATCCATACCGTGACCTGCGGTAACTTGACACGGGTCGAACTCTTGTTCGAGATTGGACGCGGGGGCGCGAAAGGAGGGACGACCGTGCCGGAGGCGGCGCTGCGGGACCTGGCGAGGTCGCTGGAGCACGCGTCCGCGCCGCCCGCCCGCGCGCTCCCGGTGCTGCCCGCGCTGCGCCCGGTGGTGCCCGGCGGGCTGCGCCCCGGCTCGGTGGTCGGGCTGGACGGGCCCGGCGCGGCCTCGCTCGCCCTCGCGCTCGTCGCGGGCGTCTCCCGGCACGGCGGCGAGGACGGCTCCGGAGGCTGGTGCGGGATCGTCGGCGTCCCGTCGTTCGGCGTCGCCGCCGCCGCGGGGATGGGCGCCGAGCCCGAGCGGCTGCTGCTGGTCGACGAGCCCGGCGACCGCTGGCCCGACGTGGTCGCCGCGCTGGCCGAGGCGGTCGAGCTGGTGCTGCTGTGCCCGCCGGAGCGTCCCGGCGCCGCCGCGGTGCGCCGGCTGTCCGCCCTCGCCCGCAAGCACGGCGGCGTGCTCGCGCTGTCCGGGCCGTTCGCCCGCGACTGGCCGGGCACCCGGCTGCGCCTGCGCCTGGACGAGATCGCGTGGGAGGGGATCGGCGACGGCCACGGGCGCCTGCGCGGACGGCGCGTCCAGGTGGTCGCCGAGGGCCGCGACGCCCCCGGCCGGGGCCGCCGCGCCCATCTGTGGCTGCCCGCCCCCGACGGCACCGTCCAGCCCGCCGCCCCGGTGCGGCCGCCACTGGAGATCGTCCCGCCCCCCGCGGTGAAGGACGGCGCCGCCGTCCACACCCGTCGCGAGGGCGAGGCCGCCGTCGTCCGGATCAGGGAGGGGATCGCGTGACGCGGGTGCTGGCCGTGTGGTGCCCGGACTGGCCCGTCACGGCCGTCGGGGTGGAGGCCGCCGCCGCGGGGGCCGTGGTGGTGCAGGGGCGGATCGCAGCGTGTTCGGCGGCAGCGCGGGCCGAGGGCGTCCGGCGGGGGCAGCGGCTGCGGGACGCGCAGCGCAGGTGCCCCGACCTCGTCGTGCGGGAGCGCGACACCGACGCGGAGGGGCGGCTGTTCGAGACGGTCGTCGAGGCGGTCGCGGAGCTGGCGCCGAGGGTGGAGGTGGTGCGGCCGGGACTGTGCGCGATCGCGGCGCGCGGGCCGGCCCGGTTCTACGGCGGCGAGGAGGCGCTGCGGGTCCTGGTGCAGGACACGGTGGTGGAGGCCGGGTACGACTGCGGGTCGGGGATCGCGGACGGGCTGTTCGCCGCCGAGCTGGCCGCGCGCGCCGGGCAGGGCGGCACGGTGGTGCCCGAGGGCGGCGCGGCGGCGTTCCTGGCGCCGTATCCGCTGTCGGTGCTGGACCGTCCGGAGCTGGCCGACCTGCTGCGGCGGCTCGGGATCAAGACGCTGGGCGCGTTCGCTGACCTGCCGTCCGGGCACGTGGCGGGGCGGTTCGGGGCGGACGGGGCGCTGGCGCACCGGCTGGCGCGGGGCGAGGAGCCGCGCCCGATCGCACCGGTCCGCGCCGCGGCGGACCTGTCGGTGCGGGCGGCGTTCGACCCGCCCGCCGAGCACGCCGAGCAGGTGGTGTTCACCGCGAAGCGGCTGGCGGACGAGCTGCACGAGGGGCTCGCGGCGGGCGGGCTGGCGTGCGTGCGGCTGGAGGTCGAGGCCGGGTTCGCCGACGGGCACGTCCTGCGGCGGCTGTGGCGGCACGACGGGCGGCTGTCGGCGCTGGCCGTCGCCGAGCGGGTGCGGTGGCAGCTGTCGGCCTGGCGGGACGGGCGCCCGGCTGCGGGCACCGACCCGGAGGGCATTGAGGCGCCCGCCGAAGAGGAGGCCGTGTGGGGCGGCGTGACCTGGCTGGAGCTGACGCCCGACCAGCTCGTCCCGGACGGGGGCCGGCAGGAGGCGCTGTGGGGGCGGACGGCCGTCACCGACCGCATCGCGCGGGCCGGCGACCGGATCCAGGGGCTGCTGGGCCACGGCGCGATCACCCGGCCGGTGCCGGCGGGCGGGCGCGGGCCGGGCGAGCAGGTCGTCCGGGTCCCGGTCGGTGACCTGCCGCCGACGGGCCTGCCGGACGGGCCGTGGCCGGGCCGGCTGAGGACGCCCGCGCCGGCCGTGGTGCCGCCGGCGGCGCCTGAGGCCGAGCTGGTCGACGCGTCCGGGGCGCCGGTCGTGGTGTCGGCGCGGTGCGCGGTGTCGGCGCCGCCGGCCGCGCTGGTGGTCGGGGGCCGTCCGGCGGCGGTCACGGCGTGGACGGGCCCGTGGCCGGCGGACGAGCGGTGGTGGGACCCGGCGAAGGCGCGGCGCCGCGCCCGGTTCCAGGTCGTCACCGAGGACGGCGCCGCCTACCTGCTGACCGTCGAGGGGCAGCGGTGGCACGTGGAGGCGACCTATGACTAGGCGGGTGCGCCGTGGGGTGGCATAACCCGCCGATCTCGTGGCGGGAGTTCGAGGAGAAGCTGTCGTGGCGTCCCGCCGAGCACACGCCGGATGAGCTGCCGGAAGAGCCGGGCCTACCGCGCCGCGCGGAGGGCGGCGTGCCGTGGGCGGAGCTGCACGTCCATTCCTCGTTCAGCTTCCTGGACGGCGCCAGCTCTCCGGACGCGCTGGTCGCCGAGGCGGCGCGGCTCGGCGTGGAGACGATGGCGGTCACCGACCACGACGGCATGTACGGGGCGGTCCAGTTCGCGCAGGCGGCGCACGAGTCGGACATCGGGACGGTGTTCGGTGCGGAGCTGAGCCTCGGGCTGCCCGGCCCGCAGACCGGGGAGCCCGACCCGGCGGGCCGGCATCTGCTGGTGCTCGCCCGGGGCGCGCAGGGCTACGCGCGGCTGTGCTCGGCGATCACGGCGGCGCAGCTCGCGGGCGGGCGCAAGGGCCGCCCGGTCTACGACCTGGAGGCGCTCGCGGAGGCGCACGACGGGCGGTGGGCGGTGCTGACCGGGTGCCGGAAGGGGCCGGTTCCGGCGGCGCTGGAGTCCGGCGGCTTGGACGCGGCCGAGCGCGAGCTGCGCCGGATGATGGAGATGTTCGGCCGCGAGAACGTCTTCGTGGAGCTGGTCGACCACGACCAGCCGGACGACGACGAACGCAACGACGCGCTGTTCGCGCTGGCCCGGCGGGTCGGGGCGGGCGCCGTCGCGTCCAACAACGTGCATTTCGCCGCGCCCGGCGCCGACGCGCGGCTCGCGCAGGCGATGGCGGCGGTGCGGGCGCGGCGCAGCATGGACGACATGGTCGGGTGGCTGCCCGCGAGCGGCACCGCGCACCTGCGCGGCGGCGCGGAGATGGCCGCGCGGCTCGCGCGCTTCCCCGGCGTGCTGGAACGCACGGTGGAGCTGGGACGCGAATGCCGGTTCGGGTTCGACGTGGTCGCGCCCCGGCTGCCCGACTGGCCCGTCGGGGACGGCCACACCGAGGCGAGCTGGCTGCGGCACCTGGTGAAGGAGGGCGCGCTGAAGCGGTACGGCCCGCCGGACAACGAGAAGGTGTCGGGCGCGTACGCGCAGATCGCCAAGGAACTCGATGTCATCGAGCAGCTCAAGTTCCCGGGCTACTTCCTGATCGTCCACGACATCGTCGAGTTCTGCCGACGCAAGGGGATCCTGTGCCAGGGGCGCGGGTCGGCGGCGAACTCGGCGGTCTGCTACGCGCTCGGCATCACCGGTGTCGACGCCGTCCGGCACGGGCTGCTGTTCGAGCGGTTCCTGTCCCCCGGACGCGACGGGCCGCCCGACATCGACCTCGACATCGAGCACAAGCGCCGCGAGGAGGCCATCCAGTACGTCTACCGCAAGTACGGGCGCGAGTGCACGGCGCAGGTCGCGAACGTCATCAGCTACCGGCCGCGCATGGCCGTCCGGGACGCGGCGCGCGCGCTCGGCTTCTCCCCCGGCCAGCAGGACGCCTGGTCCAAGAGCATCGACCCGCGCGACCCGGTCGGGTCCGAGACCGACATCCCGCCGCACGTCATGGAGCTGGCCGGCCGGATGCTGACGCTGCCCCGCCACCTCGGCATCCACTCCGGCGGCATGGTCATCGCGGACCGCCCCGTCGGCGAGATCTGCCCGATCGAGTGGGCGACGATGCCGAACCGCAGCGTCCTGCAGTGGGACAAGGACGACTGCGCGGCGGCCGGCCTGGTGAAGTTCGACCTGCTCGGCCTCGGCATGCTCGCCGCCCTGCACGACTGCTTCGACCTCGTCGCCGAGCACCACGGGCAACGGCACGACCTCCAGTCGATCCCGCCGGACGACCACCAGGTCTACGAGATGCTGTGCGACGCCGACACCGTCGGGGTGTTCCAGGTCGAGTCGCGCGCGCAGATGGCGACGCTGCCCCGGCTGAGGCCGCGCGAGTTCTACGACCTGGTCGTGGAGGTCGCGCTGATCCGCCCCGGCCCGATCCAGGGCGGGTCCGTCCACCCGTACCTGCGGCGCCGCAAGGGCCTCGAACCGGCGACGTGCCCGCACCCGCTGATGGAGCCGGCACTGCGGCGGACGCTCGGCGTCCCGCTGTTCCAGGAGCAGATGATGCAGCTCGCCGTGGACTGCGCCGGCTTCACCCCGAACGAGGCCGACCAGCTGCGGCAGGCGATGGGCGCCAAGCGCGCACCCGAACGCGTCGAACGGCTCCGCAAACGGCTGCTGGACGGGATGGCCGAGCGCGGCATCCCGGCCGAGATCGCCGAGAGCGTCTACGAGAAGATCCTCGGGTTCACCGGGTTCGGGTTCCCCGAGTCGCACGCGCAGAGCTTCGCGCACCTGGTGTACGCGAGCGCCTGGCTGAAGCGGCACTTCCCCGCCGCGTTCACGGCGGCGCTCGTCCGCAACCAGCCGATGGGGTTCTACAGCTCGCAGTCACTGCTGGCGGACGCGCGGCGGCACGGCGTCGTCGTCCGGGGCGTCGACATCAACGCCAGCGATGTCCACCCGACGCTGGAGGAGCCCATCGAGGTCCGGTCGGAGCATCCGCACGCGCCCGCAGCACCACAGCCCGCGATCCGCGTCGGCGTCGCCGGCATCCGCAACCTCGGCGACGACACCGCCGAGCAGATCGCGGCCGGACGCCCCTACACGAGCATGGAGGACCTGGCCCGGCGCGTCCCGCTGTCGGCGGCGGCCCTGGAGGCGCTCGCGACCGCCGGGGCGTTCGACTGCCTCGGCATGACGCGGCGGGAAGCGCTGTGGGCGGCGGGCGCGCTCGCCGGCACCGGCCCCGGGCAGCTCGAAGGCGTCACGCCCGGCGCGTCCGCCCCGGCGCTGCCGCCGATGACGCCGATCGAGGAGACCCTCGCCGACCTGTGGGCGACCGGCGTCTCCCACACCCACCCCGTCGCGCACGTCCGGGACGCGCTGGACGAACTCGGCGCCCTGTCGTCCGAACGCCTCGCGAAGACGCCGTCCGACACCAACGTCGTCGTCGCCGGCCTCGTCACCCACCGACAGCGCCCGCCGACCGCCGGCGGCATCGTGTTCATGACGCTGGAGGACGAGACCGGCATCATCAACGTCGTCTGCCCGCCGCAGGTGTTCCAGCGGCACCGGGGTCTCGCCGTCGACTCCCAGGCGCTGCTGGTCGGCGGGCGCCTCGAACGCGCCGACGGCGTCACCAACGTCCGCGCCACCCGGCTGCGGCGGCTACCCGTCCCCGGCAAGGTCCGCGCCCGGAACTTCCACTGAGCGGAGGCCGAACCCGGGCACTGCCCGGCGCGTCCGATGTGTGTCATCGTTGTCACGGAGAGGGTCGCGTGCCGCCCGTTGGGGGCGGCCGCCAAGGCGCGGCTCCGGCGAAAGGCTGATCGCCGATGGAGAGCCCACGGTCGCATCCAGGGTCCGCCGCGCCCGCGCCGCGCGAACTGCGGCCGGACGACCCGACGCAGGTCGGGCGGTACCGGATCGAGGCCAGGATCGGCGAGGGCGGGATGGGCGCGGTGTACCTCGGCCGCGACCCCGGCGGGCAGGCCGTCGCGGTCAAGGTCGTCCGCCCGGACCTCGCCGGCAACAAGATGTTCCTCGCCCGGTTCCACGACGAGGCGGCACACGCCGAACGCGTCGCGTCGTTCTGCACCGCGCAGGTGCTGGAGCACGGCGAGGATCTCGGCCTCGCCTACCTGGTCACCGAGTACATCGAGGGGCCGTCGCTGCTCGACCACGTCACCGCCACCGGGCCGCTGTCGCCGGGGATGCTGCACGGCGTCGCGGTCGGCGTGGCCGCCGCGCTGGTCGCGATCCACAGCGCGGGCCTGGTGCACCGCGACCTCAAGCCCAGCAACGTGCTGCTGTCCATCTCCGGCCCCCGCGTGATCGACTTCGGCATCGCGCGGGCGCTGGACGCGGCGTCCTCGCACACCCGCACCGGGCAGGTCGTCGGCACCCCCGGCTGGTTCGCGCCCGAGCAGATCACCACGCAGCGCATCACCCCGGCGGTGGACGTGTTCGCCTGGGGCTGCCTGGTCGCCTTCGCCGCGACCGGCCGCAACCCGTTCGGGCAGGGCTCCTTCGAGCTCATGGCGGCCCGCGCCGTGCACGCCGAACCGGAACTGGGCGCGCTGCCGGAGCCGCTGTCCCGGCTGGTGCGGTCCGCGCTGCGCAAGGACCCCGAGCAGCGGCCGGGCGCCCGCGACCTGCTGCTCGGCCTGGTCGGCGGCGCCGGCGAGGCCGACGTGTCGCACACCCTCGGCGCGTCGTGGACGACACCGCCCGTCCCCCGGCCGGACGTCACGTCCCGCGACCCCGGCGCCGCGCACGCCCAGGCGCAGGCCCAGGCGCAGGCCCCGCCCCCGCCCCAGCCGCATCCGCAGACCGCGCCCGCGAACGAACGGCCGCGGCCGGCACCGGCACCCATGCCCGCGACCGAACGGCGCCAGCAGATCCCGCACCAGGAGACGGTGCCGTCCCACGAGATCGCCCCGCACCCCGTCACGGTGCCTCAGCAACGGCCCGGCAGGCCCGACCGGCGCAGGACGGCCGTGGCGGTGGGCGCCGCCGCCCTCGTCGTCGCCGCGATCGCGGCGGCGGGCGCCTACTTCCTCACCCGCCCCGGCGACCACGGCGGCAACGCCGACACCGGCTCCACCGCCAAGGCCGCCACCGGCTTCCCGACCGGCCCGATGCTGGTGCGGATCGACACCGAGCCCGGATGGCCGAAGGAGTGCCACGCCGACATCGGCACCTACAAGCCCGGCGACCCCGCCCCCGCCACGCTCGTCGGCGGACCGGCCTGCGACACGCTCCCGGAACGGTCACCGGACCACAGGTACATCGCGTTCAGCCGGTCGGTCGACGGGGCCACCTCAGCAGAGGTCATGAACGCCAACGGCACCAACGTGCA
Source organism: Actinomadura napierensis (assembly GCF_039529375.1). Classification (NCBI taxonomy): domain Bacteria; kingdom Bacillati; phylum Actinomycetota; class Actinomycetes; order Streptosporangiales; family Thermomonosporaceae; genus Actinomadura; species Actinomadura napierensis. Next base: position 31,269 of record NZ_BAAAMR010000051.1, on the reverse strand, counting down.
CAAGGTCGCCGACATCTCGGGCGGCCGGGTGACCTGGTCGCCCGACGGCACACGCCTGGCCTACATGGGCGGCTCCGGCGGCACCCACCAGATCTTCACCGTCACCCTCGCGAACGGCACGGTCACCCGGCTCACCGACGACGACTCCGCCAAGGACGACCCGATGTGGTCGTCCACCGGCCGGATCGTCTTCTGGAGCAAGAAGGACGGCGTCGAGCAGATCTACACCCTCGACCCCGACCACCCCTCCAGGACCTGGGTGCGGGTGACCCACGACGGCGTCCGCTCCGTCGACCCCGAATGGTCGCCGGACGGCTCGAAGATCGCCTACACGCGCGGCCCCTCCGCCAAGAGCGGCATCTGGGTGATGAACGCCGACGGCTCCGGCGGCCGCGCCCTGACCTCCGGCGACGCGCACGACATGGACCCGGGCTGGTCCCGCGACGGCCGCTGGATCTGCTACGTGCGCGGCCCGGTCGGCACCCCGGAGATCCACGCCGTCCGCGCCGACGGCACCGGCGACCGCGTCATCACCCCGCCCGGCAAGGTCCTCGGCCACCCGAGCTGGTCCTAGGCCGGGTCAGCCGCCGAGGGCGTCCAGACGGCGCAGGATGACGCCCTCGCGGAGGGCCCAGGGGCAGACTTCCAGCTCCTTGAGCTCGAACAGGTCCATCGCCGCGTCCGCGACGATCGCCCCGGCGAGCAGCTGGGGCGCGCGCGACTCCGACACCCCGGGCAGCTCCGCGCGTTCGGCGGAGGTCATCTCGGCGAGCTTCTCGGCCCACTCGGTGACGTCGGCGTCCTGAAGGACGCGCCGTTGGTACGGTCCCTCGGCCGAGGGCGCGGCGCCCGCGATCCGGGCGAGCTGCCGGAACGTCTTGGACGTGGCCACCGCGTGGTCGGCGGGCCCGTACCGGGACACGTCCCCGACGTGCCGGGCGATCTCCGCGCGGACGTGCCGGCGCAGCGCCCGGACCTCCCCGGCGGGCGGCGGGTCGGCGGTGAACCAGCCCCGGGTGAGCCGGCCCGCGCCGAGCGGCAGCGAGAACGCCGCGTCCGGCTCCTCGTCGATGCCGGCCGCGATCTCCAGGGAGCCGCCGCCGATGTCGACCACCAGCAGCCGCCCGGACGACCAGCCGAACCAGCGGCGCACGGCCAGGAACGTCAGCCGCGCCTCGTCCTCGCCCGACAGCGCGTCGATGCCCACCTGCTTCTCGCCCCGGATCCGGTCGAGGATCTCCTCGCCGTTGGCGGCGTCGCGGACGGCGGAGGTGGCGAACGCGACCAGGTCCTCGACGCCCTTGTCCTCGGCGATCTGCAGCGCCTCGTCGACGAACTCGCGCAGCAGGCCCTCGCCCCGCTCCGACAGCCGGTCGCCGTCCTCCAGGTGCGCGGCCAGGCGCAGCTCCGCCTTGTGGGAGAACGCGGGGATCGGGCGCGCTCCCTGGTGGGCGTCCACCACCAGCAGGTGCACCGTGTTCGAGCCCACGTCAAGCACGCCGAGTCGCATGCTCCGACGCTATCGGACGCCCGCCTGGCCGGAACGCCAGACCAGCCTGAACGGGACACAACACCCGTACCGCTACGGTGGGGCGCATGGACGGTCAGGAGGGACGGCGCTGGCGGGTGCCGCCCAAGGTCGTCGGGGTCAAGTGCGCGGCGGTCGTGGCGGTCGGGGCGCTGGCCGCGCTGAGCGGCGGCGACTCGCAGCGGCTGCTGCTGGCGGGCGCCGCGGCGCTCGGCCTGGCGGCCGTGGCGCTCCGCGACCTGCTGGCGCCCGTCCGGGTGGCCGCCGACCGCGAGGGCGTCACCGTCGTCACCGGGTACGCGGGACACCGCCGCGTCCCGTGGGACGCGGTGACCGCGATCCGGGTGGACGAGCGGCGCCGGCTACTGCTGCACACCCGGATGCTGGAGATCGAGACCGCCGACGACCTGCACCTGTTCAGCGCCTTCGACCTCGGCGCGGACGTCCACGACGTCGCCGACGACCTCTACCACCTCCGCGCCCGCACCACCCGCTGAGACCCCGCTGAGGCGCGACCGAACCGCGTTCACTTGCGGCGAGTCGTCGTTATGGACGCCGCCATAACGACGACTCGCCGCAACTCGACGTCAGGTGGGGAGGTCTTCGGGGGTGGGGTAGGAGGTCTGGGCGCCGGGTTGGCGGACGGCGGCGGCGCCGACGCGGGTGGCGTAGCGGGCCGCGTCGGGCAGGGAGTCGCCGCGGGCGAGGCGCAGGCAGAGGGCGGCGGTGAACGCGTCGCCGGCGCCGGTGGTGTCGACGGCCTCCACCTTCGGCGACGGGATGTGCGTCGTGCCGTCCGCGTCGGCGACGACGACGCCGTCGGCGCCGAGGGTGATGACGGCCGAGCGGGGGCCGGAGCGCAGGAGCGCCCTGCCCATCTCCTCGGGAGCCGTCTCGCCGGGGCCGCCGAGCAGCCAGGCGGCCTCGTGCTCGTTGATCACGAGCGGGTCGCAGAGCGCGAGGACCTCGTCCGGGACGGGCGCGGTCGGCGACAGGTTCAGCACGACCCGGGCGCCCGCCGGGGCCGCCGCGCGGGCGGCGGCCTCGATCGCGGGCATCGGCACCTCGAGCTGGAACGTCACCACGGAGGCGGCGGTGATCATGTCGCGGGCGGCGGCGGCGTCGTCCGGGGTGAGCCGGGCGTTCGCGCCGGGCGAGACGATGATGCTGTTGTCGCCGTCCGGGCCGACCGTGATCAGCGCGACGCCGCTCGGACCCGGCGTGACCGCGAGGTGCGCCAGGTCGACGCCGGCGCCCGCGAGCGCGTCGCGCAGGAGCGCGCCGTGCCCGTCGTCGCCGATCCGGCCGACGATCCCGACCCGGCCGCCGAGCCGGGCGGCGGCGACCGCCTGGTTGGCGCCCTTGCCGCCCGGGTGGGTGGCGAGGTCGGAGCCGAGGACGGTCTCCCCCGGGCCGGGCCTGCGGTCGACGCCGACCACCAGGTCCGCGTTGACCGAGCCGACCACGACGACGTCGTACTGATCGGGCACGACACTCCCCTTCTACTGCGTGGCGAACTGGGTGGCGTTCTCCGGCGTGGCGATCTTCACCGGCACCGGGGCGTTGGCGACCAGCCTGCCGCCCTTGGCGGCCTTGAGCGCGCTGTCGACGGCCATCTTGCCGAGCAGCCGGGGCTGCTGGGCGACGGTCGCGTTGAGCGTGCCGTCCTGGACGGCCTTGATGCCGTCCGGCGTGCCGTCGAAGGCGACCACCTTGATCTGCTTGCCGGCCTTGCCGCCGAGCGCCTTGATCGCGCCGAGCGCCATCTCGTCGTTCTCGGCGAACACCCCGTTGATGTCGGGGTGGGACTGGAGCAGGTTCGTCATGACGTCCAGGCCCTTGGTGCGGTCGAAGTCGGCGGGCTGCTTGGCGACGACCTGGATGCCGGGGTACTGCTTGAGGCCCTCGGTGAAGCCCTGCCCGCGCTCGCGGGAGGCGGAGGTCCCGGCCTGCCCCTGGATCACGACGATCTTGCCCTTGCCGCCGAGCTCCTTGGCCATCTGCGCGGCGGCGTCCTTGCCGCCCGCGATGTTGTCGGACGCGACGAGCTGCTCGATCTTCGCGCCGTTGACGGTGCGGTCGGCGGCGACGACGGGGATGCCGGCCCGGTTGGCGGCCTTCACCGCGGGCGCCGCGGCGTCGGAGTCCACCGGGTTGACGATGATCGCCTTCATCCCCTGGCCGGTGTAGTTCTGCACCTGGTTGACCTGCTGGGACGCGTCGTTCTGCGCGTCGCCGACGGTCAGCTTGACGCCGACCTTCTTCGCCTCGTCCTGCGCGCCCTGGCGGAACTGGACGAAGAACGGGTTGTTCAGCGTGGACACCGACAGCCCGATCTTCACCGAGCCGCCGCCGGCCGCGCCGCCCGACTTGGAGTCGTCGTCGCCGGTGGTGGCGACGACCGCGGCGAGCGCGACGATGACCGCGACGACCGCGGCGCCGCCCGCCCAGAACGTCGCCGGGCGGACCTTCAGGCCGCGCCGCCGGACGGTGTCCAGCAGCACCGCCAGCGCGATGACCACGCCGATGACGACCTGCTGCCAGAACGCCGACACCGACAGCAGGTTCAGGCCGTTGCGCAGCACCGCGAGGATCAGCGCGCCGACCAGGGTGCCGAACGCCTTGCCCTTGCCGCCGGACAGGCTCGCCCCGCCGATGACGACGGCGGCGATCGCGTCCAGCTCGTAGCCGTTGGCGGCCTGCGGCTGCGCCGAGGCCAGCCGGGAGGCCAGCACGATCCCGGCGACGGCCGCGAACGCGCCGGACAGCGCGTAGGTGACGAGCTTCTGCCGGTTCACCCGGATGCCCGACAGCCGCGCGGCCTCCTCGTTGCCGCCGATCGCGTACATCGCGCGGCCGCTGTAGGTGCGGGCCAGGATCAGCGCGGTCAGCAGCCCCATCACGATCATCACGATGACCGGGACGGGCAGGTACTTCCCGATCGTGTCGCCGAGGTGCGTGACGGCGCCGGGGAACGCGATCGGGCTGCCGTCGGAGATCACCAGCGCGAGGCCGCGGGCGACGCCGAGCATCGCCAGCGTCGCGATGAACGGCGGCAGCTTCCCGTAGGTGATCAGCGCCCCGTTGACCAGCCCGGCGACGACGCCGACCAGGACCGCGGCGATCAGCGCGACCGGCCACGGCAGGCCGTGCTGCGTCGCCGTCCAGGCCAGCACCACCGCCGACAGCGCGGCGACCGCGCCGACCGACAGGTCGATCCCGGCGGTGACGATGACGAACGTGACGCCGAACGCCAGGATCGCGGTGACCGCCGCCTGCACCCCGACGTTCAGCAGGTTGGTGACGGTCAGGAAGTCACCGGACGCGATCGCCAGCGCGACCACCAGGATGATCAGCCCGGCCAGCGCCCCGTTCTCGCCCAGCAGCCGGCCCGCGACCCGGGCCGCGCCGCCGGACCGCGGCCCCTGCGGCCGCTTGCGCAACGTCTCAGTGGACATCGTCGTTCTCCTCGTCCTTCTCCCTGGCGCTGCCGGGACCGGCGACGGCCAGCGCCATCACCGCGTCCTGCGTCGCCTCGGCCGCCGGCAGTTCGCCGGCCAGCCGGCCCCGCGCCATCACCAGCACCCGGTCGCTCATCCCCAGCACCTCGGGCAGGTCGCTGGAGATCATGAGCACCGCGTGCCCGGAGGCGGTGAGGGTGTTGATCAGCTCGTAGATCTCGACCTTCGCGCCGACGTCGATGCCGCGCGTCGGCTCGTCCAGCACCAGCACCTTCGCGTCGGCGAGCAGCCACTTGCCGATCACGACCTTCTGCTGGTTGCCGCCCGACAGGGTGCGGACCTCCTGCCGCAGCCCGCTCATCCGCACGTTCAGCTTCCCGGCGATCTCGCCGGCGTCCCTGCGCTGCCCGGCCCGGTCGACGAGGCCGCCGCGGCTGAACCGGCCGAGCGTGACGAGGCCGAGGTTCTCCTGGACGTCGGCGCCGAGCACCAGTCCCTGGCCCTTGCGGTCCTCGGGGACGAGCCCGACCCCGGCCTCCATCGCCGCGTGGACGTCGCCGGGCGGCAGCGACCGGCCGTCCACGACGACCTCGCCGCGGTCCGGGCGGTCCGCGCCGAAGACCGCGCGGGCGACCTCGGTGCGGCCGGCGCCGACCAGCCCGGCGAGCCCGACCACCTCGCCCGCGCGGACCTCGAACGACACGTCCTCGAACACGCCGTCGCGGGTCAGTCCCTTGACCTGGAGCAGCGGCGGGCCGGCCTCGGTGCGCTCGCGCGGGTACTGCTGGTCGATCGAGCGGCCCACCATCAGCCGGACCAGCTCGTCGCGGGGCGTGTCCGCCGGGACCTCGGCGACCGACCGGCCGTCGCGCAGCACCGTGACCCGGTCGCCGATCCGCGGGATCTCCTCCAGGTGGTGGGTGATGAAGACGACCGCGACGCCCTGCTCGCGGAGCCGCGCGACGATCCCGAACAGCCGGTCGACCTCGCCGGCGGTCAGCACCGCGGTCGGCTCGTCCATGATCAGCACGCGGGCGTCCAGGCTCAGCGCCTTGGCGATCTCCACCATCTGGCTGCGCGCGATGCCGAGGCCCGCCATCCGGTCGTCCGGGCCGGCCTCGACGCCGACCCGCGCGAGCAGGTCCCGCGCGGCGGCGTTCATCGCCCGGCGGTCGACCAGCCCGAACCGGCGCGGCGGCCGGCCGAGGAACAGGTTCTCCGCGACCGTCAGCTCCGGGACGAGGTTGAACTCCTGGTAGATGGTCGCGATGCCGAGCCGCTCGGCGTCCTGCGCCGTGCGGATCCGCACCTCGCGGCCGTCCACCTCGATGGTCCCGGCGTCGGGGCGGTGCGCGCCGGACAGCGTCTTGATCAGCGTGCTCTTGCCGGCCCCGTTCTCGCCGAGGAGCACGTGCACCTCGCCGGCCCGCAGGCCGAAGTCGACGCCGTCGAGCGCGAGCACGCCCGGGAACGCCTTGCGCAGCCCGCGCACCCGGAGGATCTCCCCGCGGTCCGGCAGCTCGTCGGCAGGCAGGCTCATGGGCGGCCACTCCCTTCACTCTCGTTGCCTTGCGCACCGGGTTCGCCGCAGGAGCGCCGGACGACCAGCCGCGCGTCCAGCACGACCGGTTCCACCGGGCGGCCCCCGATCCGCTCCAGCAGCGCGCGCACCGCGCGCCGGCCGAGCTCCTGGACCGGCTGGCCGATCGCGGTGACCGGCGGGTCCACATGGGTGAACCACGGGACGTCGTCGTAGGAGGCGATCCCCACGTCCCCGGGGACCGCCAGGCCGCGGGCGCGGATCTCGTCCAGCGCGCCGAGCGTCATGAGGTTGTCGCCCGCGACGATCACCTCGGGCGGTTCGGGCAGGTCCAGCAGCCGGGCGGCGGCGGCCCGCCCGCTGGCCGCCTGGAAGTCGCCGGCCTCCAGGTACTCGGGGCGGACCGGCAGCCCGGCGGTGCGCAGCGCCGCCGTGAACGCCGCGGTCCGCTCGCGGCCGGTCGACAGCAGCGCGGGCCCGGACACGAACGCGATCCGCCGGTGCCCGAGGCCCGCCAGGTGCGATACCAGCGCGCCGATCGCGGCGGTGCCGTCGGCGCGCACCGTCGGCACGTCCAGGCCGGGCAGGGTGCGGTCGAGGAACACCAGCGGGGCGCCGCCGGAGACGACGTCGCGGACCAGCGGCGTGATCTGCGCGGTGGGGCACAGCAGCAACCCGTCCACCCGCTGCTCCAGCAGGGTCCGGACGTAGTGGTCCTGGCGTTCGGGCCGCTCGTCGGCGTTGCCGATGACGACCGAGTAGCCGGACGCGCGGGCCTCGTCCTCGATGGCGCGGGCCAGCTCGGTGAAGAACGGGTTGAGGATGTCGCCGATGACCAGCCCGATCGTGCGGGTGGTGTCGGTGCGCAGCGAGCGGGCGACGGCGTTCGGCCGGTAGCCCAGCTCGTCCACCGCCGCCAGGACGCGGACCCGCGTCGCCTCGGTCACCGGCGCGCTGTCGTTGAGGACGCGCGAGACGGTCGCGACGGAGACGCCGGCGAGCCGCGCGACGTCCTTGACCCCGGCCACGGGCCACCTCCTCGCAGATGATCGTGTAATCGTTTACACGATGACTTTGTAAACGATTACACGACGCGCCGCATTCCCGCAAGCGGAGAACGTCCGAAATGTGCCGCCGGCCTCGCCGCTCCGCCCGGACGGCGCGCCCTCAGTCGGCGCGCAGCTCGGCCAGGTCCAGCACGCCCGCCAGGTCCTCCACGGTGGCGTAGTAGCCGACGATCGCGCCGTCCCTGGTCACCAGGAACGCGTCCCGGCCGCGCACGCCGGCGCGGTCGGCCCACACCCGGTGCGCGCCCGACAGCCGCACCGCCGTCACCCGCAGGCCGCCCGGCCCCGTCCAGCTCCCTTGATCATCCCCCATGTACGGAACGCTACGCCGCGTGACTTTTCGTCATCGATGCAGGTCAGTGATGCCTGTCCGACGGAGCCGGTACCGTGGTGCGCCGTGAGCGAGGTGCAGGAGTCCCGGCTGGCGCGCCGGGTGTCGGACGCCGCCGGCGAACTGCTGAAGAGGTCGCGGGCCGTGGCCCCCGTGGACGTCTTCGTCCGGCTCGGCTGGCTCCGGACGGCGACCGTGGACGAATGGCGGCAGGGCCGGCACGACCACCTGCACGCCGCGATGACGGTCCGTCCCGACAAGGTCGCCGCCGCGCTGGGCGCCCTACGCGCCTGGGCGCGGGCGAACGGCCTGGAACCCGCCGAGACCCCCTACCCGGCCGCCACCCGCGACCACCGGGAACTGCGCTTCACCGCCGCCGGGAGCGCCGCCGCCGAACGCGACCACCGCACGCACTGGCTGTCCCCCGACCTGACGCCCGCGCAGCGCGAGCGCCTCGCCGCCCGGCAGGCCAAGGCGCCCGACATCACCGTCCTGATGCCGCCGGGCGAGTGGACGTGCGAAGGCTGCCACTCCCCCGGCGACCTGCAGGCCATCGAGGACGGCGCGCCGCTGTGCCTGGACTGCGCCGACCTCGGCCACCTGGTGTTCCTGCCGTCCGGGGACGCCGCGCTGAGCCGCCGCGCGAAGAAGGAGAGCGGCCTGTCGGCCGTCGTCGTCCAGCACAACCGGCGCCGCAAGCGCTACGAGCGCCGCGGGATCCTGGTCGAGGAGGCGGCGCTGGAGCGGGCCGAGGAGCAGTGCCTCGCCGACGAGGACGCGCGCGCCCGCCGCCGGGACCGCGACCGGGAGCGCCGCACCGGGCAGGACGCCGACTTCCAGGCCCGGATGGCCGCCGAGATCGTCCGGCTGTTCCCCGGCTGCCCCGAGGGCCGCGCCGAGGAGATCGCCCGGCACGCCGGGCTGCGCGGCAGCGGACGGGTCGGCCGGACGGCGGCGGGCCGCGACCTGGACGAGAACGCCGTCACCCTCGCCGTCATCGCCTCGATCCGGCACCTGGACACCGGCTACGACGCGCTGCTGATGTCCGGGGTGCCGCGCCGCGCGGCCCGCGACCGCATCCGCGCCGACGTGGACGCGGCCCTCACCGCCTGGCGCCGCCGCCCCTGACCGCCTCCGGCGTTCCGGTTGCCCGGCCCCGCCCGCCAGAGGATCATGACCGCGTGACCGACGCCACCGACGATCTCGACACCGGCACCCCCAACGTCGCACGCATGTACGACTTCTGGCTCGGGGGCAAGGACAACTTCGCCGCCGACCGGGAGGCCGCCGCGCGGATCGTGGAGATCTCCGAGGGGCGGGTGGTGCGCGGCGTCCGGCTGAACCGGGCGTTCCTGCGCGCCGCGGTGCGCGCCGCCGCGCGGGCGGGCGTCGCGCAGTTCCTCGACCTCGGGTCCGGGCTGCCGACGCGGGAGAACGTGCACGAGGCCGTCCGGGACGTCCGGCCGGACGCGCGGACCGTGTACGTCGACAACGACCCGGTGGTGTGCGCGCACGGGCGCGCCCTGCTGGCGGACGCGGCGCACGTCGGGTTCGTCCAGGGCGACCTGCGCCGCCCGGAGGAGATCCTCGGGCACCCGACGGTCCGCGAGATGTTCGACTTCTCCGAGCCGGTGGCGGTGATGCTGGTGTCGGTGCTGCATTTCGTGGACGACGCCGAGGACCCCGGCGCGCTCGTCGCCCGGTACCGGGACGCCCTGGCGCCCGGCAGCCGGCTGGTCCTGTCGCACCTGGCCTCGGACACCTTCCCGGAGGCGATGGCGAAGGCCGAGCGCGTCTACGAGGACGCCAGCGCCCGCCTCGGCGCCCGGCCGAGCGCGCAGATCCGCGGCTTCTTCGACGGATTCGAACTGCTGCCGCCCGGCCTGACCGGCCCGCGCGAGTGGCTGGACGGCGGCGCCAGGACCGACGGCGAGCGGTTCGCCGGGCTGGTGGGCGTCGGCGAGAAGCGCTGACACCCACCGGCCTCACGCGCGGGGCGGGCCGGGCCGGGCGGGCGGATCAGGCCATGTTGAAGCTGGTGGGGTCCGGGCCGACCCGGGTGCCCTTGTCCAGCTCGCCGATCGCCTTCATGTCGTCCGGGCTCAGGTCGAAGCCGAACACGTCGATGTTCTCGGCGATGCGCGTCGGCGTCACCGACTTCGGGATCACCACGTTGCCGACCTGCAGGTGCCAGCGCAGCACGACCTGCGCCGGGGTCCGGCCGTGCGCCTGCGCGACGCGGGCGAGCGCCGGGTCGTCCAGCAGCCCCTGGCCCTGGCCGAGCGGCGCCCACGCCTCGGTGTGGATGCCGTGCTCCTGGTGGAAGGCCCGCAGCCCGGCCTGCTGGAAGTAGGGGTGCAGCTCGATCTGGTTCACCGCGGGCACCGTGTCGGACCCGTCCATGACGCGGCGCAGGTCGTCGATCCGGAAGTTGGAGACGCCGATCGAGCGGATCCGGCCGTCGGCCTTCAGCTTCTCGAACGCCCGCCAGGTGTCCAGGAACAGGCCGCGCTCGGGCAGCGGCCAGTGGATCAGGTACAGGTCGAGGTAGTCCAGGCCGAGGCGGCGCATGCTGGCGTCGAACGCCCGGAGCGTCTCGTCGTAGCCCTGGTCGCTGTTCCACAGCTTCGTGGTGATGAACAGCTCCTCGCGCGGCAGCCCCGAGGCGCGCAGCGCGCGTCCCGTGCCCTCCTCGTTGCCGTAGGCGCTGGCGGTGTCCACGCTGCGGTAGCCGTCGCGCAGCGCCACCTCCACGGCGTGCTCGGCCTCCTCGTCGGACACCTGGAACACCCCGTAGCCGAGCTGCGGCATCATGGCCCCGTCGTTGAGCCTGACGTCCGGTACGGTCATGGTCCTCCCCCTTCGATGCTGCGTGCCCGGAATCCGCCGGTCCCGGAATCCGCCGTGCCAGGAGAGCCGTGCCCGCCAGATCCGGGACCGAACCTGTGACACGGCTCCCACCGGCACGCCGGCGGGGCCCGCGCCCTCGTCGCGGAGGACGCGGCCGGGCCGGGCTCACACCATGAGCAGCGTCTTCCCGACCACCGAGCGGGCCTCCATCGCCGCGTGTGCGTCCGCGGCGCGCTCCAGCGGCAGCCGCTGCCCGATGACCGGACGGATCCGGCCCGCGGCGGCCGCCTCCAGCGCCCGCCGCGCCCGCTCCTTCGCCCCGTCCCCGAACGCCATGAGCTGCTCGATCCCGAGCACCGTCACGCCGCGCTCCGCCGCCTCGTCCGGCGGGATCACCGTCGCCGCGCCGCTGGACGCCCCGTGCACGGAGAACCTCCCGCCCCGGGCCGTCACACCGAACGCCTCGCGGCCGATCTCGCCGCCCACGCCGTCGAACACCACGTCGAATCCGCCCGCGGCGTCCAGCACCCGCTTCGCCCAGCCCGGCGCGGAGTAGTCGACGGCCTCCGCGCCCAGCTCCCGGACCAGCGCGAGCTTCGCCTCGCCCCGCGCGGCGCCGACGACCCGGGCCCCCGCCGACAGCGCCAGCTGCACGAGCAGGCTCCCCAGGCCGCCCGCCGCGGCCTCGACCAGCACCCGGTCGCCCGCGCGGATCCCCGCGCCCTCGAACAGGCCCAGCGCCGTCCCGCCGTCGTTCAGCAGCGCCGCCGCCTCGGGCAGGCCGAGGCCGTCCGGCACCGGGACGAGGTCGTCCACGTCCGCGACGGCCCGCTCCGCGTTGCCGCCCAGACGGCCCGCGGTCCCGGTGGCGACCCGCCTGCCCAGCCATTCGGGCGCGACGCCGTCCCCGACCGCGGCCACCCGCCCCGCCACCCCGCCGCCCGGCACGTACGGCGGCTCCGGCAGCGGAGGCCCGGGAGTGATCCCCCGCCGCAACTGGGTCTCCACGAAATTGATCTCGGCGACCGCCACCGCGACGACCACCTGCCCCGGGCCGGCGGCCGGCTCCGGCGCCTCCCCCACCACCAGGACGTCCGGGTCTCCGAACCTCGTCAAACGCACGACCTTCATCAGCGCTCTCCCTTCGCTCCCTGCAACGCTCACACCTCAACCGGGATTGAGGTCAAATCGGCGCCCGCGATGAGTTCCCGGCCGCCCGCCGGTCATATCTCCCGACGACCCACGAGACGAGAGGTGAACAGCGATGACCGACCGCGAACCCATCGACGCCAGCGACCTCGACATCTACGACAGCGGCGGCCCCATGCCCTGGGAGCGGGCCCGGACGGCGCTGGTCAAGGGCCTGCCGCGGATGGAGACGCCCGTCTTCCTCGGCACGGCCCGCCCGGACGGACGGCCCCACTCGGCGGGCATCGGCGCGCTGTGGCACGACGGCGACCTGTACTTCACCAGCGGGCCGGGCACGCGCAAGTCCCGCAACCTCGCGGAGAACCCGGCCTGCACGCTGTCGGCCCGGCTGGAGGGCCTGGACCTCGTCCTCGAAGGCGAGGCCGCGCGCGTCACCGACCCGGCCGTCCTCGAACCGGTCGCGGCCGCCTACCGCGAGGGCGGCTGGCCCGCCCAGGTCGACGGCGACGCGTTCACCGCGCCGTACAGCGCGCAGAGCGCCGGCCCGCCGCCGTGGCACGTGTACCGCTTCACCGTCCACGCCGCGATCGGCGTGGCGTTCGTCGAACCGTACGCCGCCACCCGCTGGACCTTCACGGTCTGAGTCCGCCCTACGGTGGTGCGATGAACGAACCACGTGGGGACCTGCGTCCACCGAGCCTGAACGCCGACGAGCGGACGACCCTGCTGACATTCCTGCACTACCTGCGGGACGCCGTGGTGGCCAAGGCGTCCGGCGTGCCGGAGGAGGCGGCGCGCACGCCGGGCGTCCCGTCCGGCACGAGCCTGCTCGGCCTGGTCAAGCACCTCACCCGCACGGAGCTGAACTGGTTCGTGTGGGCGTACGAGGGCGCCGACACGCCACTGCTGGACGACGGCGAGCCGCCGCTGCCAGGCGAGACGGCCGCGGACATCGTCGCCGGCTACCGCGCGGCCGCCGAACGCTCGGACGCGATCGCCGCCGCATGCCCGGACCTGGACCGTCCGGGCGCCCGCTCGCTGCGCGAGACGCCGCCGCCGTCCATGCGCTGGCTCCTGGTGCACATGATCGAGGAGACCGCCCGCCACGCCGGCCACGCCGACATCCTCCGCGAACACCTGGACGGCTCCACCGGCCGCTGACCGAGAACCGATCGGCCGCGGGCGGGCAACAAGGGGCGCCCCGACCCAGAGCCGAGAGGCCCCCACCATGAGCGAGACGAGCCGGGCCGAGGCCGATGACGCCTCCTTCATCGGAATGGCTGCCGACTACGCGTACCTGAGCCGCCTGCCCGCCGATCCCGCGGGGATGTACCGGCACCTGTACTCCCACCTCGGCACCGGGCCGAAGGCCGCGATCCCGGGCGTCCGGACCGTCGGCAAGGCCGTGGCCGCCGGCCGCACGTGTACCTCGGCCGGCGAACCGTCGTCACCAACGCGTCGCTCGCCCAGGCCCCGGTCGGCACCGTCGTGACCTCGACGGCGCAGCTCAGCGTCCAGGTCGCCGACCGCGCCCCGGTCGTCGAGCGCCGCTGCCCCTGCCGCAAACCCGTTGCGGCGGTGGCGTGTCCCGGCGAATCCTGGGCCCGTGAGTGAACTGCTCGGCTTCTGCGTGGTCGCGAACGTGGCGCGGGAAACGGAGTCCGGTGAAGGCGGCCTGAACGTCCGGTACGGGCTGCGGCACTTCTCCGGCGGGACGAAGCTGTGGGTGCTGCCGCCGCAGTGGGGCGACGGCGGCGAGAGTCTCCTGGTGGCGGGCAGGCACCGCGGCAGGCGCGGCGGATACGTGCGGATGGTGGTCCCGCGCCGCCACATGGAGAACTTCCGGGTCAGAGGGGTCTACAACCCGGCGCTCATGCGCGTGCTGACCGCACCGGGCGCGCCGGGCGGCGGGGTCAGGTTCTGGGAGGGCCGTGAGGAGGCGGAGAAGGCCGTGGCCTGGTGGAGCCGAAGGACGCTCCCCGCGCAGAACCATGAGCTCGACTACCCGCGTGACCTCGGGGAGGTGAGCGACCCGCCGCCGATGGAACTGCGCAAGGACGGGCGCCTCTACCACCTGGCGCATTTCAACGCGCACCGGGCCGTCTACTCACTACTGCCGCCGCCCGTCGAGGCGCCGGGCCCGCCCTCCGGTAGGTGATCGGAGGGCGGGCCGGGTTGCTCAGGTGGTGGTGGTGCCGTGGAAGGTCCAGGTGCCAGAGCCGACCGTGGTGGGCTTGGCGGCGCCGGGGACGTGGACTTCTGCGGTGCCGCCGGCCGGGACGGTGACGGTCAGCGTGACCTTGCCGCCGTCGCGCGTCCAGGACGATCGGGCCTCGCCGTACGGGGTCTGCCGGGTCGCGGTGGCGCGGGTCAGGTCGCCGACGATGGCCGGGTCGATGACCAGGTTCCGGTAGCCGGTGGAGTCGGCGGCCTGGCGGATCCCGCCGAGGCGGGAGGTGAACCACGAGTCGATCGAGCCGAGCATGAAGTGGTCCTGCGACTGGCCGCTGCCGCCGTCCCAGGACTCGCCGAGCGCGGTGTTGCCGTGCACGACCTGGTAGCCGTAGCTCGGGCTGTCGGTCTGCGTGGCGATCTGGTAGACGACGTCGTCGGGCAGGACGCGGAAGGCCGACGGCAGCGAGATCTCGCCCAGCTGCAGGTGGTAGCCGGCGTTCTTCACGGTGGAGACCAGGTGGTCGAGCAGCTTCTGCCGGTCGGACGAGGGCACCGCGCCCATGTCGAGGGCGAGGGCCTCGGCGCCCTGGCCGCCGCCCGCGAAGGTGCCGGTCGAGGCGTCGTAGTACTTGGCGGTCAGCGACTTGACGCTCTGGTCCGCCTTGGCCCTGTAGGCGGTGGCGTCGGCGGTGTTGCCGAGGACGCCGGCGATCTTGGCGAGGGTGTCGTTGACGCGCCAGTAGCCGTAGGTGCCCGACACCATCTTCGGGAACGTCCGGTCGGGGGTGAACCAGTCGCCGAGGCTGTAGTCGGTCAGACCGTCGGCCGCGCGGGCCTCCAGGTACGCGGAGTACTTCTTCATCTGCGCGTAGTAGGTCCGCATCGTCTCGGTGTCGCCGTAGTTCTGGTACAGCTGCCACGGGACGACGACGAACGCGCCGCCCCAGTTGGGGTCGTCGCGGTAGGCGCCGGCGAGGACGGTGTAGTCCGGCACGGTGGACGGGATGAGCCCGGTGTCGGTCTGCGCGTCCGCCATGTCCTGGACGACCTTGCGCAGCAGCGCGTGCACGTCGTAGTTGGCGGCGAGGGCGTCGCCGACGAGGTGGTCCTGTTCGAGCCAGCCGAGCTTCTCGCGGCTCGGGCAGTCGGTGAGGATGCTCTGCATGTTGTTCTCGATGGCGCGGCGGACGAGGCCGTGGATGCCGTCGATGAGCTCGTTGGACGAGCTGAACGTGCCGGCGGACGCGGTGTCGTTGCGCAGCGCCTGGCCGCGGACGGTGATCGTCGCGCCGGCGGGCAGCCCGCGCACCTCCAGGTACCGGAACGAGTGGTAGGAGAACTGCGGGTGCCAGGTCTCGGCGCCGGAGGTGCGGGTCGTGTACTGGTCCCAGATCGGCGTGCCGACGTTGCTGATCGACTGGTTGGCGCGGCCGTCCTTGAGGCTCTCGGACGGGTAGACGCGCACGGAGGTGCCGGCGGGCGCGGTCACGGTGATCTCGGGACGTCCGGCGACGACCCGGCCGACGTCGAACACCCGGTAGCCGTCGCCGGAGCCGGCCTGCTTGCCGGGCAGGGTCTCGACGACGCGGACGGGTTCGGCCTCGCGCCCGCTGAGCGCGCCGGGCGCGGAGACCTGGACGGCCTGCTCCCAGCCGGAGCGGGACGCGCCGGGCCGGTCCCAGCCGGGCCGTTCGCGGCGGGCGTCGTGGTCCTCGCCGCCGTACCAGTTGGAGGAGGTGACGGGCCCGAGGACGGTCTTCCACGTCCCGTCGCTGGACACCCGCATGACCTGGCCGTTGGCGAGGGTGACCTCCAGTTGCGCCATCAGCTTGGGGTCGCTGATCGTGCCGGAGAACTTGCGGTACCGGTCGGGCGTGGAGATCACGTTGGCGTTGCCGTTGCCGAGTTCGACGCCGAGCGTGTTGCCGCCGGCCCGCAGCATCTTCGTGACGTCGTAGGTGGCGTACTGGACGCGCTTGGCGTAGGCGGTGTTCGCGGGTTCGAGTTCGGCGTCGCCGATGCGGCGGCCGTTCAGCCGCGCCTCGTAGACGCCGAGGCCGGCGACGTAGAGGCGGGCGTCGCGGACGCCGCGCGGCAGCGAGAAGTCCTTGGCGAAGATCGGCAGCGCCTCGGGGATCGGCGACTCCGGCGGCGCCTGCCCGGTGACGGACGCCTTGTTCTCGAACGTCCCGTCGGCGGCGTCGGACGTGCCGACGGTGAAGTCGGCGGGCGCGTACGGGACCTTGCCATCTTCGGCGGGCTGGTCGGTGCGCGGGAAGAGGAGGACCTCGTCGAACGCCTTGGCCTCCTTGAGGTCGACCGTCAGCGTCAGCGGATTGTCCGACACGTCCGCCTTGGTGAAGGCGGAGCTGGACCATCCGGCGAACTCCTGGTTCGTCGTCTCCGTCCCGTCGGTGAGGTAGCGGGTGCCCCACTTGCGGTTGACGTTGCCACCGTTGTCGGACGCGGTGACGGTCCTGCCCGACGCCAGGTTCGTACCGGGGTCGCCGGAGTCGCGGACCTCCATTTCGGCGAGCTGCAGCCGGTACGTCTCGTCCGGAACCTGCTCGACCAGGGGCAGTCCGAGCTTGGTGACGTCGAGGCGGACGTACCGGGCGGTGGTCTTCGGCAGCTTCACCACGATCGGGTCGGGCTTCTTGGTGCTGGTCTGCCAGTCCTTCTGGCCGATCCAGCGGCCCTGCCAGTCGCTCTGGGCGGTGAGGCCGGTCTCGAACCAGGACGCCGACGACCAGCCGGACGCCTTCGGGCCCGTCCACACGCGGACGCGCCAGTACACGCGGGTGCGGCTGCCGAGCTTCTTTCCGGCGTAGTCGGCGCGCTGGGCGGCGGAGGCGACGCGGCCGGAGTCCCACAGGTCGGGCCGGCCGCGGTGCAGCGCCTTCTCGCTGGTGGCGGCCTGGATCTGGTAGGCGGTCTGGGCGGTGTTCCGGCCGCCGCCGAGCTGCCAGGTGAGGGGCGGGGTGGTGTCGTCGATGCCGAGGGCCTGGGACAGGTCGTCGGCCCGCAGGCCGGTGGCGCCCGCGCGGGCGTCGGCGTGCGCGGGCGGGACGAGGAGGGTCAGCGGCAGGACGACGGTCACCGCTGCGGCCGCGAGGCCGCGGATCGGCTTGCGCAAGGGGGATTCTCCTAGGAACGACCCTGCGCGTGCAGGGAGGCGATATCGGCGGCCGACAGGACGTGGTTGTGGAGGCGGAAGCCGGTGACCCGGCCGTCCATGGCCGGGTTGCGGGTGTCCTGGGAGCGGCCGAGGTAGTTGTGCGTGGTGGCGCCCAGGGCGAGCGGGCTCATGACGAGGCCGTCGTTGCGGCCCACCGGAACGCCGTCGACGTACAGGACGGCCGATCCGTCCCCGGCCGTGACGGCGAGGTGGGTCCAGGCGCCGGCCGGGAGGGCGGACGCCGCGTCGGCGTAGTCCTCGCCGTCCATGCCGGTGATCTTCATGGTGAACCGGGCCTTGGCCGACCCGGTCCGGGCGATGACGGCGAAGTACGTCGTCTTGTTGAACCCGAGGTCGAACACCCGCGTGTTGTTGGCGACCGTGTCGAGGTTCAGCCAGACGGAGACGGTCAGCGCGTCGAGCCCGGCGAGCAGGCCGGCGGGCAGCGCGACGTGGCCGCCCGTCCCGTCGAGCACGACCGCGCCGCCGTCGTCCGCCCACGATGCCCCGGACGCCAGCGACGCGTCCGGCCACCGGCCCGTCGCGTCGGCCAGGCTCCGGCCGGTGAGCGGGAAGTGCGCCAGCAGCGCAGGCTGGTGACGCGGCGCGGGCGTCTCCCAGTAGACGGTGTAGCGCTCGTGCTGGACCTCGGCGAACGGCTTCAGCTTCACGGGCGCGCCGTCCGCCGACGCGGTGTAGGCCAGCGGCGTCCGGCGGTCGGCGCGCAGCGAGCGCGGGTCGATCGCCGGGAACGCGTTGAGCGTCCGGTCGCCGTACTCCCCCGCCAGCACGACCGGGCCGACGGTGACGGCCTGCACGCACGGGTTGTCGGGCGCCTTCCGCCAGACGGGCGCCATCGGCATCGCGACCTCGACGGTGTCGCCGCGCTTCCAGTGCCGCTCGATCGCCGCGTACGAGCCCGGACGGGCCTTCACCGGGACGGCGGCGCCGTTCACCCGGATCCGGGGACGGGCACCCCGCGCGTCCAGCCAGCCGGGCACGCGGATCTTCAGCGTGAACCGCGACGAGCCGGACGTCACCGCCAGCCGGATCCGGTCGGAACGCGGATATCCGGTCTCCTGGCGGATGCCGATCCCGCGCTCCTTCCACGTCACCTCGGACGGGATGAACAGGTTGACGTAGAGCTCGTCACCGGAATGGAAATAGATGCTGTCGGCGAATTTCGTCGCCGTCTCCATTCCCGTTCCGTGGTCGCAGGAGAAATTGTCGTAGTCGGAGCTGTAGCTGCCCGGCGCCGCCTTCAGCCCGCCCTTGACCTCGCGCTGCGAGCCGGGCCACAGGCCGGTGTAGTAGGTGACGAAGCCGTGCTCGGAGCCGAGGTCCTGCTCGCCCAGCATCTGGTTGAGCAGCGTCCACTCGTAGTAGTCCATGTAGGCGGACTCGGACGGGTCGTGCAGGAACAGCAGCCGCGAGAGCTTCAGCATGTTGTAGGAGTTGCAGTTCTCGCAGGTGTCGGACCCGAGCCGGCTGGCGATCTCGCCGGGCGGGGCGAACAGCTCGTTGTTGCTGTTCCCGCCGATCACGTAGGAATGGTGGTGGACGACCGTGTCCCAGAAATAGGCGGCGATGTCGTGGTAGCGGGTCTCGCCGGTCGCCTCGTACTCGCGCAACGCGCCGACGATCTTGGGGATCTGGGTGTTGGCGTGCAGGCCGTCGAGGGCGTCGCGGCGCTCGGCGAGCGGCCCGTAGACGTCCTCGTGGTCGAAGCGGCGGGCCGTCGCCAGATGCTCCGGATCGCCGGTGACCTGGTACAGCTCGGCGAGCACGTCGTTCATGCCGCCGAACTCGACGCCCAGCGCCTTCTGCATCTGGTCGGTGGTCAGCTTGGCGGTGCGCGCCCCGGCCCACGAGGCCATGCCCTTGAGCACGGTCAGGGCCTGCGCGTTGCCGCTCAGCCGGTACTGGTCCAGCAGCCCGGCCATGATCTTGTGGAGGGTGTAGTACGGCGCCCAGGGGTGGCCGCCCGCCTCCAGCTGGTCGAAGACCGTCTCCTCGAACGCCGACAGGTACCCGGCGCCGAACCCGGCCGACGGCGACGCGGCCTGGCATTTCGCCAGCTCGCCGACGATGTACCGGGCCTTGGCCGCGTACGCGTCGTCGCCGGTGTTCGCGTGCGCCTGGGCCAGTGCCGACAGCAGGTGCCCGGTGGAGTGGCCGCGCAGCTGGACGTCCGGCGCCTCCCAGCCGCCGCACGGCTGCGCCGACGACGGCAGGCCCGCGGTCAGCCGGAAGGTGTGCAGGAGCCGGTCGGCGTCGATGAACTTCAGGTAACTGCAGGTCCGGGCCATGTTCGCGTGCAGCGGGCCGTCCAGCAGCGTGACGGCCGAAAGCGGGAACGGCGCCAGCACCGGCTTCGGTGAGACGCCGACGGTCCCGGCGCGTGCGGACGGTGCGGGCAGGGCGGGGAGGGCGAGCGCCGCCGAAGCGGCGCCCGCCGTGCCGAGGAACGCCCTGCGATTCAGGGCGCCGGTCATGCCCGCTCGCTCCGGAGGGTGTGGTTGCCGTGCAGGCCGTCGACGTAGACGTACTCGCCGTCGGTGCGGACGCCCTTCATCAGCGCCCGGGTGCCGTCCCACACGAGGTGCCCGTCGACCCTGACCTTGATCCGCTGGTCGAACGTGGGCACGCCGGCGCGTCCGGTCGCGGCGCGCGGCGCCTTCAGCTTGGCGCTGTAGGCGCCCTTGGACACCTTCCAGGAGCCGTCGACGGCGCCGACCGTCGTGGTGATGCGGCCCTGGGCGAAGGTGAGGTCGGCGGTGTGCGGGACGAAGTCGAACGAGCGCCCGCCCGTACCGGTCGGGTTCAGCCCGAGGACTCCGAAGGTCAGCGCGGTGACGGGGCCGGTGGCCCAGGCGTGCGCGAGGCTGGTGTACGCGCTGCAGAAGACGCAGCCGTCGCCGGGGTTGCGGTAGGACTCCCAGAAGGTGCTGCCGGTCCCCTGCGGGTTGCTCAGCATGTAGCCCCACTCGCGGCGGATGATGTCGACCCCGGCCTGGTCGGCGGCCTGGCCTCCGGCGGCGAAGTGCGCGTTGACCTCCATCGACCCGGAGAAGACGCCCGGGTTGCCCTTGTTCTCGGGCGCGGTGGAGGCGACCTCGTTCCAGTTGCCCTTCAGCTCGGCGCTGATGCGGCGGGCCTGCGCCTGGTCGGCGAGGCCGTACCAGACGGCGAGCGAGTTGCCGTCCTGCGGGTGGATCGCGTTGGTGGGGTAGAACTTGTACGCGCCGGCGGCATCGTCCCAGAAGTTGGCGTTGATGGCGGTGCGCAGCGCGGCGGCACGCTGCGCGTAGGAGGCCGCGAGGTCCTCGTCGCCCTGGGTGCGGGCGAGCTGCGCCCCGGTGTCGAGGACGCGCCACAGCAGCACGTTCGCGATGAGGTTCTCGCCCTTGGCCAGGATCCGGACGGAGTCGGACGTGCCGGTGATCGACAGCAGGCCCTTCGCGTCCATCTTCGCGGAGGTGTAGTCGACGGCCTTCTTGTACTGGTCCCAGATCCCGGAGACCCAGCGCGCGTCGCCGGTGTACTTGTAGTAGTCCCAGCTCGCGGCGAGGGTCCACAGGTGGTAGGTGTCCGAGCCGTACTTGTTCAGCTCGGGGCCGGCGTACGGCAGCTCGCCGGTGTCGCGCTGGTGCTGGTAGATGACGTCGAGCGAGTTGCGCGCGGACGCGGTGTCGTCGAACGCCGCGTACGCGCTCGGGATCTCGACGCCGAGGTCGCCGGGCCAGACCGTCCGGTCGCGCTTGGCGCCGTCCACGAGGATGGACGTGCCAGAGCCGATGTCACCGGTGTTGTCCCACAGCTGCGCCGGCGCCTCCCAGACGCGGCCGGTCTTCGGCGAGATCGTGTTCAGCTGGACGGTGTAGGCGCCCGCGTACCAGATCCGGTTCAGCAGGTCGTCGCTGGAGTAGAAGTAGTTCGCGTACTTCGACGGGTCCTTCACCTGCGGTGCGGGCGTGTAGTACAGCGACACCTCGTCGAGGTCGACGCTGCCGCCGGACTGCATGAAGATCGTCAGGTAGCGGAAGCCGCCGCGCAGGTACTTCTCGGGCGTGGTGTAGGTCGTGCGGCCGTCCACGTCGGCGGTGAGGGCGCCGTCGCGGCTGCGCGGGCCGCCGGTGGAGGCGTCGCTGTCGATGGCGACGTAGGTGGACGACTCGTTGAACGCCAGCCCGACCTGCTGCGCGCCGTCCGATCCGGCGAAGTGCAGGGTGGTGAGGCCGCCGACCTCCTTGCCGAAGTCGAGCGTGACGTACGACCCGGCGCCGCTGAGGGTGGTCTTGCGCCCCTTGAGCACGGCGTCCGGGTTCTTGACGTCGCCACTGGTGTTGTAGACCGCGACCGGGCGGACCGTCCGGGACGACGGCGACAGGTTGTACCGCTTCCACGGCGCCGAGCCGTGGCCGCTCCCCTGGCCGGGGGCCGCCGACGCCGGGACGGCCTGCGCCGCCAGCAGGGCGGACATTCCCAAGGTCAGAGCGGCGATGCGCCGCCTGGATACGCTGTGGTGCATGGGTTCCTCGGATTCCGTTCCGTGAGCAGGACGGGGTTGAAGGGGATTCATGTGCGGGAGGGCGGGCCAACGCCCTCCCGCACTCGTTCTCGGGGGCGGGCTCAGCGGGCGGGGACCACCGCCTCGCCGTACGGGACGAGCCGGACCGGCCCGATCAGCCCGTACGCCTGGCGCGACGCGCCGCCGTAGACACCGGGGTCGGACACCCGCAGCCGGTTGTTCAGCGTCGTGGCGACCTCGACCTCGATGGTGTTGCTGCCGCGCCGCAGATAGGGGCCGATGTCCACGGTCGGGTACAGCACGCTGACCGGCGGGACGCGGCGGCCGTTCACCGACACCCGGCAGGTGTCGAAGACCTCGCCCAGGTCCAGGACGGCGCCGGCGCCGCCGTCCCAGGTCACCGTGGTGGTGTAGGTGCCGATGCCGGAGACGTCGGCGAGTTCGGGGATGTCGGGCCAGGCCTTGAGGGCGTCGAGCGTCAGGTCGTGGCGCTTCGTGCCGTCCGGGGTGATGTCCTCGACGCTCAGCCGCCAGGCCGTGAGGGTCTGCGCGGCGGGGACGGCGCCGATGGTGGTCGTGACCGTGCGCCCGCCCGCGAGGGTCGTGGCGTAGGTGCCGGCGGTGGTGGCGCGGGCGACGAGCCGCTGCCCGTCCACCCGGACCTCGGCCTGCGAGGCGGTGGCGGACGGGTGGTGCCCGCCGCGCGCCAGCATGATCACGGTGGCCTCGGACGGCTGGAGCGCGACGCGGACCGTCACGCCGTCGCCGTCCTCCTTGTAGACGGCGACGGGCTCGGTCTCGCCCGTCCACAGGTCCAGCCGGTACGGGACGGCCTTGCGGTCGGCGCGGGTGAAGGTGACCTCGTGGTCGATCGCGGCGACCGGCGGCTTCACCGTCTCGGCGTGCTTGCCGTCGCACAGGTAGAAGTAGTCGACGCGGCCGTCGCGCCGGTGGGCGTTGAGCAGCGTCGAGCTCTGCGCGTAGCTCACCTCCGGGCGCAGGCCGAGGGCGTCGAGCGCGCCCTGCACGTCGGTCTCCGCCGCGACGTTCTTCACGCGTGGTAGCGCGAACATCTCCTTGAGGACGGCGCGGAGCGCGTCGTTCTCACCGTCTTTCGCGATGCCCGGGACCGTCGCGGCCGACCAGTCGCCCAGGAACACCAGCGGCAGGCCCGCCTTGGCGAACTTCAGCATCGTGCGGGCGCTGGCGAGCGGGAGCGTGCACGCGTTGCCGTTGAAGCGGTCGCCCTCGACGAACAGCGCCTGGTAGGCGGGGCCGTCGGGGGCGAGCCGCCCGTCCCGGACCTTCGCGGACGGCAGGTCCAGCAGCGGCGCGCTGATCATCTGGTGCGTCCAGCCGAGCGGGACGCCGTACTTGGTGAACCAGCCGACGCCGATGCCGGTCTTGGTGTACCCCTTCTGCCGGAACACCGCGACGTCGATGCGGCTCGTGCCGGCGCGCATCGTCTGGTGGACGCGCCCGAGGTACGCGGCGATGTCGGGGACGTGCCGCCAGGTCGGCTGGCGCGGCCCCCACGACTCGGCGAAACCGATGCCGCCGTTGTACGGGGTGAACGCCGCGAACCCGGGCCAGGCCGCGCCGGGTGCGGTCGCATAGGAGAACCCGTGGAAGACCGTCTGGTTGAGGCCGGCCGCGTAGGCGCCGCCCATCGTGCGCAGCAGCTTGTCCCACGTGGTGTTGTAGGCGCCGCCCTGGTACGCGCCGGCCTCGCAGGACAGCAGCTCCCGGCCCGCCATGTCGCGGCCTCCGGCGAGCGCGCGGTAGTCGTCCAGGTTCTTGAACCCGAGCGACTCGCCCTCGGGCACGTCCAGGATCGCCGCGGACCGGATCGCGTCGGTCTGCAGCCCGTACGGCTGGGCGCGCAGCTCCAGCCCGATCGAGTGCGCCCACGTCCGCAGCGCCTCGAAGTGGTACTCGTTCAGCAGGTCGGAGATCGTCAGCCAGAAGTCGTGCCGGGCGTGCGCGGTGCGCTCGGCGTCGTAGGCGTGGACGGTGTTCTCCTTGTTCAGGACGATCACCGGCAGGTAGGGCATCAGGTCGTAGCCGCGCCGCCGCTTGAACTCGGCGGGCAGGTCCGGCGTCCAGTTGAGGGCGGGCGTCTCCAGCTCGATCGAGTCCTCGAAGAGCGTTCCGCCGGCCTTCCCGATCAGCTTGCGGACGCGCGGGGTGAGCAGCCGCGCCTCCCAGAACGCGGTGACCGCGCGGGTGCCCGCCTTGCTGAAGTGGTCGACGACGTAGGACTCGGGGCTGGTGTGCGGGCCGCCCTCCGGCTGCTGGCCGCTGCCGCGCCGCCAGTAGGAGAGCAGCACCCAGTCGCCGCCGTCCGGGGCCGTCCAGGTGATCCGGCCGTCCGCCGCCTTCGCGGTGAGGTCGGTGAAGGAGGCGAAGTCGAGCCCGGTCTCCTTGCGGGTGGCGTTCGCCGTGTCGATCTTCACGGCGTGGACGGCGACGAGGTCCCGCTTCGTCACGCCCTTCGCCGCCGCCGCGACCGGCTCGGGCACCGGGCCGTCGTGCGTGGCGCCGCCCGCGACCGTCACCGACCCGTAGGCCAGCTCCTGGACGGCGGCGGCGTCGTCCGGCGTGATCGTCGGCAGGGCGGCGGGCCAGGCCGGGCCGATCGTCAGATCGACGGTCAGGCCGCGCCGGGCGGCCTGGTCCAGGGCGGCCTCGACGCCGGCGACCCACGCCGCCGTCCCCCAGCCGTGGCCCGCCGGGTCCAGGACGGACGCGTCCTTGATGCTGTGGTGCACGGCGGAGATCTCGCCGCCGCCGAACCCGGCGTCGGCCATCTGGTCGATCTCGCGGCGGATCTCGGCGGGGTCGACCAGCCAGTCCTGCCACCACCAGCGGAACCTCGGCCGCACGGCCGCGCCGGGCCGGGCGAACCCGCCCGCGCCCGGGCGGGCCGCCGCGCCGGCGACCGCCTCTCCCCCGAGCGCCGGGGCCGCGGCCGCCACGGCGGCGGCGGCGGTGCCGATCTGCAGCACGCGCCGGCGGGTCAGGCCGCGCGGTCCCTGCTCGTTACGGTCGTCGTTCACTTTCTTCATTCCTCCTGAATCGATCGCGCGGGTCAGGTGCGCGCGATCACCGTGGTGCGGCCGGAGCCGACCGGGCCGATCGTGAGCAGCGGTCCGGTCGCGTCCCGGCTCGAGGTGCGGGGGGCGCGGGCGTTGGGCCCGGTGACGCGGACGTCCCGGGGGTCGGTGCCGCCGAGTTCCACGACGATGCGGGCGGCGGTGTTCGGCGGCACGTCCACGTCGAGGCGGTAGCCCTTCGCGCGGTCGAGCGCGACGGAGACCGGGCCGCGGACCGTCGGCACCGTGCCGGAGATCCGGGTGAGATCGCCGGGCCGGGGGCGCACCTCGATCTCCGCAGCGCCCGGCGCGGTGATCTCCACGCCGAGCACATGGCGGGGGATCACGTTGGCGGGCGCCGAACCCCAGGCGTGCGAGAACGTCATGTTGCTCTTCAGCGACGGATCCCACGCCTCGCCGACGATGGTCGCGCCGAGGTCGTCCATCAGGTGCAGCCAGGAGTTCGTGCCGGTGGCGGTCATCAGCCCGATCGCGTCCTTGGCCCGGCCGGTCGCGAACAGCGCGTCCAGCAGGAACTGCGCGCCGTAGACGCTGACCTTCATGCCGCCGTCGGCGAGCGTCTTCCCCAGCGCCTGGACGACCGTGTCGGGCACGGTGCCCTGACCGGCGACGCCGAGCGCGACGGGGAACGCGGTGGCGTGCTGCGCGCTGTGGGTCGTGCCGGCGCCGTCCACGAACCGGCCGTTCGATGCGTCCAGCAGCGTCTTGCGCATCGCGTCCGCGAGCGCTGTCCCCTTCTTACGCCACATCGCCGCGTCGGTCGTCTTGCCGAGGACGGTCGCGATGTCGGCCATCGCGATGAACGCGGCGTACTGGCACGCGTTCACGACCGTGTTGACGTCGGTGAACACGTAGCCGTCGCGGTTGGACACCGGCCAGTCGACCAGGTCGCCGAGGTCCTGGCTGGACGAGCCGGGCTTCTTGTGGACCAGGCCGTCGTCGCCGATGTAGGACGTCAGGTGCTTGGTCGCGAGGAGGTCGTAGTCGGCGGCCAGCTGCTCGGGGTCGCCGGTGTGCAGGTAGTCCCGCCACGCCGACATCACGTTCATCAGCCTGTACTCGGTCGGCCAGGTGTGGTTGCGGGCCAGATAGGAGTCGGACGCGCGGGCCAGCGCGAACGACCGCTGCACCGCGTACTCCGACGCCTGGTTGATCAGCGCGTCGCCCTCGTAGGGGCCGCGTTCCCGGGTCGGGGTGTCGATGTACAAGTCGCCGCGCGTGGCCTCGATCGAGTACCGGCACATCTCGTAGACCCGGTCGAGATCGGGGCTGGAGCTGGAGAACGAGGCGTCGGAGCCGCGCCAGTCGAGGCGCCAGGCGCGGCCGGTGGCGGCGTCCGACAGGTCGAGGTCGTCGTCGCAGATCAGCTGCGCGTAGCGGAAGCCGCGGTAGCCCCAGTGCTCGGCGGACTGGCGGCCGTCGCGCAGCGTCCAGACCTCCTTGTAGGTGACGCCGGCGCGCAGCGCGTACTTCACGGTCCCGTCGGCGTTCAGCTCCTCGCCGAGCCGGACCTCGATGGTCTGCCCGGCCTTGCCGCGCACCGACAGCCGCAACCCGCCCGCGATCTCCTTGCCGAGGTCGACCAGCCAGGTGCCGGACGCGACCTTCCGTACCGACGCGGGCCGGACGTCGTGCAGCCGGACCGGCTCGACCAGCGCGGGCACCAGCCCGTCGATCGCGGGCTTGACCTGCACCGCGTCCCAGCCGGAGTCGTCGAAGCCGGGGCTCGTCCAGCCGGCCGGCTCCTTGCGCAGGTCCCAGTACTCCTGCGGGCCCACGTAGTAGGTCGAGCCGATCGTTCCCGCGTCGCGCAGCATCCCGGCCTGGCGCCGCGCCTTCCACGACGCGCCGCTGGCGAACGTGGCGGTCGTCCCGTCGGCGTAGGTGACGGCGAGCTGCGCGACGAACCGCTTGTCCTCGGTGGTGAAGGCGAGGGCGGCCAGCGCGTTGCGGCGCCCGGGTTCGACCAGGTCGGTGACGTCGAACGAGTGGTAGCGCGGCGCGCCCGCTCCGGCGCGCTGGGACGCGAACCCGGCGACCTCGCCGTTGACCCAGATCTTCGCCGGGTACTGCCGGATCGGCGTGGGCGACTGCGCGGCGACGTGCAGGACGGCGGCGGCGATCGGCTTGCGCGCCGGGGTGAACTCGGTGCGCAGCAGCGCCCAGTCGTCGTCCGCCGCGCCCGCCGACGACAGCGTCGACTGGCCCTTGCCGAGCGTCAGGACGCCGCCCGAGACGGTCCCGGCGGTGAACGTGCCGGGGCCGTCGGTGAAGTCCTCGCTGATGAGGGCCTTGCCGTCGGGAGCGGTGAAGGTGATGGCGTCCCACTGGTTCGCCTCGGTCGAGCCGTTGCGCATCCCGACCGTGCCGGTCGCGTACGTCGCGTCGGTCGTGGTGTCGACGGCCGTGCCGTCGATCGAGGTCGTGAACGTCGAGCCCTGCATCTCGACGGTGACCTCGTACCAGCGGCCCGTCTCGATCGGGACGCCGAGCGCCTTCTCCTCCAGCACCCGGTACGTCCCGTTCACGCACACGTGCTTCTTCAGCACGCCCGGCGATCCGGCCCGCAGCTGCCACAGGTAGTTGGCGCTCGCCGAGGACGCGCGGAACCACAGGCCCGCCGCGACCGAGGTGATCTGCACCCGGGCCTTGAGGACGCCGTCGCCGGGCGCGGTCGCGGCCGGAACCCAGACGGGCTCGGCCTTCCAGCCGTCCAGGCCGGTCGCGGCCAGCGACGGCTCCGACCAGCGCGACGCCTTGTGCCCGTCGAACGTCCGGACCCGCCACCAGTACGCCGTCCCGGCCGCGAGCGCGGGCCCGCCGTATGGGACGGCCACCGACGCGGCGGACGCCACCCGGCCGCTGTCCCACTGGTACGGGCCCTTGGCCAGCCGCGACGGGGTCGTGGCGAACTGCACCTGGTAGTGCGTCTGCTTCGTCCCGGGGCCGAGGTCTGCGACCTGCCAGCTCAGCCGCGGCTTCGCCGCCGAGACGCCGAGACCGTCCGGCAGGAGGGAGGTCAGCAGCCCGGACGGCGTGCGCGCCGCGACCCCCTTCCCGGCAGGCGCAGCGGCGGCGGCCGTCCCGGCGTGCCCGAGGACGATCGCGCCGGTCGCCCCGATCGCCGACGCACCGAGGAACCGCCGCCGGCTCAGCCCGCTGTCGCTCATGCGGGCTCCCTGTGGGGGGACGACTCCCCACGCCCCCCGGTTCGCTTCGCTCATTTCGTGGCTCCTTCGAAGGTCCAGTCGCCGGAGCCGATCTGGAAGACGGCGCGGTCGTCCTCGATGCCGACCCACTTGGCGTCCTTGGGCGCCGTCGGCCGGGTCTTGCCGCCGAACAGCGGGAACTCGACGCGCGCCGTCGTGTTGGGCGGGACGGTGGCGTCGAGGTGGAGCCGCTTACCGGTGCGGCGCCAGGACCCGGCGGCGCGGCCGCGCGGCGTCTCGTAGGTCGCGGCGGCGCGGGTGACGTCGCCGACCACGGCGGGCCGGACGAGCAGGGACGCGTAGCCGATCGAGTCGTCCGTCTGCGACAGCCCGGCGAGCCCGGCGTGGAACCACTCGTCGATCGCGCCGAGCATGAAGTGGTTCTGCGAGTTGCCGGACGTGGGCCCGTCCCAGTTCTCGGTCAGCGACGTCGCGCCGTGCACCACCTGGTAGCCGTAGCTGGGGTTGCCGGTCTGGGTGGCGACGGCGTGGATGACGTCGTCGCGCCCGGCGGCCGACAGCACGCGGAACACCGACGGCAGGGCGATCTCCCCGACGGTGAGGTGGTAGCCCTTGTCGGTGATGCTCTGCACGAGGTGGCCGAGCACCTTGTCCTTGGACGCGGCCGGAACGATCCCCATGTCGAGGGCGAGCGCGTCGCAAGCCTGGCTTCCGGAACCGTAGGTGTCGCCGGTCGCGTACTTGCCGTTGAACGCGTCGCCGATGTCCCCGGCCAGCGTGGTGTACTTCGCGGCGTCGTCGTCCTTGCCGATGACCTTGGCGATGGACGCCAGCGCCGTGACGGCCCGGTGGTAGCCGAACGTGGCGGTGACGCCGAGCGGGGTGCTGTTGTCGAAGGTGATCCAGTCGCCGAGGCCGTAGTCGAGCAGGTTCCCCTTCGCCTTGGACGACAGGTAGTCCACGTAGCGGACCATGTTCGGGTAGTAGGTGCGGAGCGTCGCCTCGTCCCCGTACGCGCGGTACATCTGCCAGGGCGCGAACACGATGACGTTGCCCCAGTTCGGGTCGTCCCGGAAGCCGCCGGAGAACACCGTGTACTCGGGCGCGATGTCCGGGACGAGCCCGTCACCGGTCTGCGCCTCGGCGATGTCGCGGACGATGGCGCCGTAGTAGGCGGTCACGTCGTAGTTGCGGGCGACGGCCGGGAAGACGAGGTTCGCCTGCTCCAGCCAGCCGAGCTTCTCGCGGTGCGGGCAGTCGGTGAGGACCGAGTACATGTTGCTCTGCACGGCCCGGTCGATGATCCGGTGGATGTCGTTGAGCAGGCCGTGCGAGCTGGTGAACGAGCCCGCCGTGGCGTTGGCGGCGCGCAGCACGATGCCGGTGACCGTGCCGTCGTCCGGCGCGGACGGCAGCCCTTCGAGCTGCACGTACCGGAAGCCGTGGTAGCAGAACCGGGGATGCCAGGTCTCGGTGCCCTTCCCGGACAGGGTGTAGCTGTCCCAGATCGGCGAGCCGGTGGTGTTCTGGCTGACGGTGCCGTCGTCGTTGAGCAGCTCGCCGGGACGCATCGTCACCTTCGTCCCGGCCGGGCCGCCGACCCGCAGCTGCGCCCACCCGGCGAAGTTCGTCCCGAGGTCGACGACGTACACACCTTCCTTGGGCTGCGTGATCTTCCGGGTGCGGAACGTGCCGACCCGTTCGATCGGGGGCGCCGCCCGGGCGGTGAGCTTCGCGGTGGGCGCGTCGCGGCGGATGGCGGCCGTCCAGTCCGCCGGGGTGCGGCGGGCGTCGAAGTCCTCGCCGCCGTACCAGCTGCTGAACGTGGTCGCACCGAGCGCGGTCTTCCACGACGTGTCCGACGCGACGACCTCGCGCGATCCGTCGGTGTAGGTGATCTCGAGCTGGCCGAGGAACGCGGGCCTGCCGTCGGAGCGGGTGAGCTTCTGGTAGCGGCCCGGCGTGGCCGGGACGTTCGCCATGCCGTTGCCGACCTCGGCCTGGATCGCGTTCCCGCCCCGGCGCAGCAGCCGCGTCACGTCGTACGTCGAGTAGACGATGCGCTGCTTGTACGCGGTGTACGGCGGTTCGAGGACGGCATCGCTCACCGGCCTCCCGTTCACGGTGACGTCGAGGACACCGAGCGCCGTGGCGTACAGCCGCGCGGACCGCACCCGCTTGCCGAGGTCGAACTCCTTCTTGAACAGCGGGAGCGCCTCGGGCTGGGCGTGCAGCGGCGGCGGGGCCTGCTGGCCCTTGACCGTGGCGGCGGTGTCGAACGTCTTGCCGTCGGTGGAGGTCTGGACGGTGAAGTCCTCGGGGAAGTTGGCCGTCTTCCCGTCGTCGGTCATCACGTCGGTGCGCGGGTAGAGCAGGAGGCGGTCGAACCGCCGCTCCTCGCCGAGGTCGATCTGCAGCCAGATCGGGCTGGCGAGGTCCTGGTCCTGATACTGCATGCTCGTGTAACCGAACGGCGCGGCGTCGCTGGTCGGCGAGCCGTCGGTGACCGCCTTCGGCTCCCACTGGCCCGCGACGGTGTAGCTCTCCGACGCCGTCACCGGCGCGTGCAGCGCCACGTCGGCGCCGGACGCGCCGTCCCGCACCTCGACCTCGGCGAGCTGCAGCCGCGACACCTTGTACGGCCAGCCCTCCTTGATCGGAAGGCCGAGCCGCGTCACGTTCAGCCGGACGTACCGGGCGGTGCGGGCGGTGAACGCGACCGTCGCCGGGGTCGGCTCCGGGTCGGACCACGCCGGGTTCCCGATCCACCGCGCCGTCCAGTCGGACGCGGCGAGCAGGCCCGTCTCGAAGTGCGCGGGCTCGCTCCACGCGGACGCGCGGCCCCGCTCGTCCCACACCCGGACCTGCCACGACACCCGCTGCCGCGAGCCGAGGTCGCGTCCGGCGTAGGCCGCGGATACCGCGCCGCCCGCGACCTTGCCGGAGTCCCACAGGTCGGGGCGGTCCAGGCGGGTGTCCGCGCTCGCCGCGCGGACCTGGTACGCGGTCTGCGAGGCGTTGCGCGGCCCGGCGGCGAACCGCCAGCTCAGCGTCGGCCGCGTCGCGTCGATTCCCAGCGGCGACCGCAGGTGCGCGGTCTGGAGGTCGTTGGGGGTCAGTGTCCGGGCGCGGGCGGGCGACGCCGTCTGGCCGGCCGCGGCGGCCGCCAGCGC
>NZ_BAAAMR010000050.1:0-71041 GCF_039529375.1 Actinomadura napierensis | reverse complement strand
CTGCACTACGGTGACCGCATCACCCTGAACTGAAAACCGATCACCGCCTCACCCACAGACTTTCAGACAGTCCCGCGCGACCTTTGCTGAGAATGCGGTGTTCAGGCGAGTGCGTGTGGGGGGACGGATGGAGTTGAGGTGTGCGGTTCAAACATTGGCGTGGGGTGGCGCGGAGGTGGCGGGCGAGTTGATGGCAGAGGTGGCCGGGGTGCGCGTTGATCTATCGCGGGTGCGGGTGGCGGGGCGGGTGGGGCTGCGGCTGCGGGGCGCGCGGGTGGACCTCAGTGAGGGGGTGTTCAGTGGCCCGATCACCCTGCATGGTCTCCAGACGCCGATCGAAGGTGTGGACGAGAGCGCGATCGCATGGGGGGCGGGGGCGGGCGCGGAAGGTCGGACGCCGGCGGTGCGGGTGACGTCGCTTCGAGAGACTGACGCCGAACGGCTCACGCTGACCGATGTGGATCTGAGCGAGTGCCGGTTCGCTGGTATGCAGCACCTGGACAAGCTCACCATGGACGGCCGATGCGCGTTCGCCGTCGATCCGCTTGGCAAGCGGCAGGTTCTGGCCGAGGAACACTACTGGCGTCATGCCCGGGGCGGTCGCCGAGCGCAGCGCTGGATGGCCGCGGCTGACGGGAAGGTGCTGGATCCGGCGCGGCTGGAGGTGCTGTACCGGCAGTTGCGCAAGGCGCTGGAAGACGGCAAGAACGAGCCGGGCGCGGCTGACTTCTACTACGGCGAGATGCAGATGCGCCGGGCCCGCGCTACTCGCTGGCCGGACCGGCTGCTGCTGACCGCGTACTGGGCGAGTTCGGGATATGCGCTGCGCGCCGGCCGCGCACTGGGCACCCTGCTCACCGTGATGATCCTGGTCACCGCGGCGCTCGCCCTCATCGGATTTCAGACCCCGGGGCCGGCCCCGCGCGCTCGGGGGACGCTGAGCGGTCCAGACGGCCGCGCCCAGCCGATCAACCTCACCCTTCCCCGGCAGGACACCGGACCGACGGGCTGGAGCGACCGGGTCGACAAGGCCACCGTCGCCACCCTCAACGCGGTCTTCGTCCGCCCCCCGGCGACGGGACTGACCCTGCCCGGCCGCTACATCGAGGTCGTCGCGCGGATCCTCGGGCCGCTGCTGCTGGGTCTGTTCCTGTTGTCGGTCCGCAACCGCGTCAAACGGTGACCAGCCGACCAAGATAGCGAGCTATCGCGATAGGTCGATAACTATCGTTATGTAAATCTGGAATGGACGGAGGGCTTCCTACCGGACCCAGCGTGCTGGGCGAGATCTAGGCGAGGCCGTGCTCGATCGCTGCGGCGTCTGCCCGGAAGAACAGCTTGGACGGGAGCTGCTGGAGTCCGAGGCCAGCGTAGAGCCGCTGAGCACCGGGGTTGTTGGTGCCGGTGGTCCATTCGACGCGGCTGCACTCGTGCTTGGCGGCGACCTCGTATAGGACGCGCATGAGCACGGTGCCGACCTCGGAGCGCCAGCGCGAGCGGGTCACGTACAGCTCTTTGAGGTACAGGCTGCGGGTGAGCCGACTGCCGGACAAAGGAACGAGTAGGACGCGAGGCCGACGACCTCATCGCCGTCCAGGGCGGCGAGCGCGTACCCCGCCGGCGGGTCGCCGAACAGGGCTTGGCGCAGTTGTCCAGCGCGCGC
Organism: Actinomadura napierensis; assembly: GCF_039529375.1. Lineage (NCBI taxonomy): Bacteria > Bacillati > Actinomycetota > Actinomycetes > Streptosporangiales > Thermomonosporaceae > Actinomadura > Actinomadura napierensis. The sequence continues at coordinate 69,378 of NZ_BAAAMR010000050.1, read as the reverse complement.
TTCCGGTGACCCGTCGGTGGTGTCGCCGTAGAACTGGTCCATCTCCTCCAGCCGCGTGAGGAGCTGCGGGACATGTGCGGGGGTCGCTGCGGCTACGGTCACCGTCACGTGGTGGTCCTCCTGGTCTCGGGGGGCGAGGACAGTAGCTCACGAAGCTGTCGCGCGGCCGGCAGACGGCGGCGTGGGGGCTCGCTGATGGTGCCTAGGACCTCGCGGCCGCGCATGCTGATGATGCCTTGCCGCTGCGCCTCGGTGATTGGGTCCAGTGCAGCGACCGCGCTGGCTACGGCCCTCGGTGATGTCGCCGTCCCTGGTCAGGCAGAGGGTGCGGTCGAGCAGGCAGAGGGTGTGGTCGGTGAAGTCGTGGGACGGGCACAACGCCAGGGCCTGCTGTTGTGCGGCCCACGCCACGGCGGTGTCGCCGAGGTAGGTCAACAGATCCAGCGCAGCGCGGTAGAACAACACCAAAGGCTGCAGCAGCAATCCACTTGACCGACCCAATAATGTGCATGGTGCCCGCATTGTTGCTAAACATGACTCCACGGTGACCGACGGCAGTCGTACCTTGCTTTCATGACGTTGAGGAACCCTTCGGCTCTCCCAAAGGCGATGCCAGCGGAGGTAAGGGTTCGATCCGCGCCGAGCTGCTCTCAGCATGAGGCGACCTGGATGCAGGTTGGTAAACCTGCTGGTCAAGGTTGCACTTGTCATGCGCTGGACTCAATCCGGTGGACGCCGGTGCAGAGTTTGGTCAACCACAGTCGGCTTTTCAACGAAGCCCGGAGTAGCGAGCTTGTGGCCGGACCTGGCCAAGGTCTAGTCGTTTAAGCGCAGTTAGATTGTCTGCACATCACACTGCTCTCGCAGTGCTTCTTATCCACGGTTGATCGTTGATCACGCGTAAGTTAGCTTTCCTCTGGTCATGCTTTCGACTCTCGTGAAGTGTTGGCTGGATTCCCGACGGAGAGTTACTGAATTCAGGCTACCTGAATCTACTTAACGTATCCATTGCGACACAATTTGTAGATATTTGAGGATAGGGCATAACGGCGGCACGTTTTGCGCCGGGGTTTTGCTCGCATGATCCATTGATAGCCGATGACGCCTTGAAGGCGAACCATGTCGTGCATACGGAAAGGAATACCGAAATAACAATGCCCAGGAAGTCGCTTATTCTGAGCACTAGCCTCTTCGTGGCTGTTGCAAGCAGCATCCTCCTCCCGGGAGTCTTGTCATCCGCCCATGCTGGTAGCGGCTGCCCCGCTGCGACGACGACGATCACCAGTAATCAGGAATTGGCCTCAGCTCTGGCTGATGCCACACCAGGCTCAGTGATTAGCATCGCGGACGGCAACTATAACGGCGATTGGGTGGCAACTGCATCTGGAACCCCGGCCCGCCCAATATGGCTCTGTGGTAGCGCAAATGCCATGCTTACCAACGATGGCTACAGCGGGGGGTATGGCTTGCATTTGAACGGTGCAGCCTACTGGCACTTGTACGGATTTTCCGTCTCTAATGCTCAGAAGGGTGTAGTGGCTGATGCGGTGACCGGCGTAGTCATCGAAAATTTGAAGGTGTATGACACTGGCGACGAGGCAATACACCTGCGCGAAAACTCGGCTCGAAACACCGTTACCGGCAACGTCATTCATGACACTGGGAACAGAAGAGAAAAGTTCGGCGAAGGAGTATACGTTGGATCCTCCGACGCAAACTGGGGAATTTTGACGAATGGGCAACCTGACCACTCGGACTTCAATGTCATATCCAATAACACTATCTATAACACCACTGCGGAATCAATCGACGCAAAGGAGGGGACCGTAGGCGGTCTTATTACAAGCAACAGGTTCGATGGCGCCGGCCTCACTGAGGAAGGAGGAGATAGCTGGGTCGATGTCAAAGGAAATGATTGGATGGTGACCGAAAATACCGGAACCAACTCCAGAGGTGACGGCTTCCAGACGCACCATAGAGACCGCACCAAAGACGGGCTCGGAGATTGGGGGCTACGCAACACTTTTAGCGCGAATACCGCCGAGGTGCAGGGACCGGGGTATGGCTTCTATATCCACGATCCAAGCACTACTGAAAATGTCGTCGCGTGCGATAATCAAGTCGCGAATGCCGGACTGGGCTACGCAAATACCGCCTGTGCGCCGACTACTTAACCGTGGGTGGCGCAAGCTGCAACTAGAAAGGAGTGGTATGAAGGCACTAAAAAGCATCATCGCGATACTCATTACCCTCATCATTACGGCTGTGCCATCGGCAGCCATGGCGCAGCAACCCTCTGGATCACCGGGGAAGGACGCTGGCAACGTCCTCAGCACCAAGAGGGAAAGCTGCCAACCGAATCCGACGGATGGTGGAAAGACCACCTGGTGCATCAAGGAGGAGAAGGGAAATCCACAGGAACTTCACAAAAAGTTCGCCGAGGCGCGCAACAAAAAGGAACTGAGCGCGCAAAAAGTCACTCCCCCAGAAGTGCCGGACTGTCCGGTCACGATTACGCAGTCAACAATACCGATGAGCCGGCTGAGCATCTGCTCAGCAAAGATTTACAACGTCTTCGTCTATATAGATAATGACCCGAGGAAAATTGTAGGAACGCAGAAATTCTACAATTGGCAGTGGATCTACTATCAGTGGAACGCAACTCAATGGCATCATGAGTCGCTAACCGCAGCAGACGCAGGTAAGGACGAACTCTCCGGCGGTTCCTACATGTCGATGAGGTCGCTGTGCAGCATCTTCAGCGAAAGGTGCCAGACCGCCAGGTCGAACCCCACAGAGGCGTTCCCGTGGCTCTTTACCGGCACGCAAAAAGTAATCTACGACTGGCAGGAAAAGCTGATTCAGGACCCGCTTCCTGGATATGAATACGCGACTGCACTCGGGGGGTACCTGGGCATGGAACTGAGTTCCTCTACTCCTGGGTCTGAACCTCCGACGCAAACTATCATCGATAACGGATCACTCGATGGTTTCGGGCAAAACCTCGATGGTCGGTGTGACAACGCCGACACTGCGCCGTCCGAGGGACATCCTGACGGGACGATCAATCGTGGTTGCGTCGATCAGGTATTCACTCCCCTCCTCGAATACGACGCACGCCCGGATCATAACCCACTTGTCCAGGAAGTCGCGAAGCATATTTATGACAGGCAGAAGGGCGATCCGAGTGCCACCCCTGTGGCCGACGGCGCCCCTACGCCCACCAATAAAACGCTCCCGACCCGCTGGGGAGTAGGCACCATCGGCCGGCCTCTTCACAGGACGCAGGACGAGAGCAGGATCACGGCCAACCGCAACACCGCGTGTCCCGCTGGTCGCCCAGTCAGCTGTGATGAGTGGCCCATGGCCTCCACCCGCGAAGGCGCAGCGAACCCCGAACCACCAGTAGATGGACAAGACTGGTCTTGGAGGACGGTCCCACGGGCTGCGAACGACAGCCAGGGAGGCCTTACAGGAGATTTCTACAACAAGAACCGAGTGCTGGACGGAGACGCCTTCTGGCTTCGAGCCATCCTGAACGATGGTCGGGCATCCTGGTAGTCATGGCTTCTCCAACAGACGAGCAGCGAACGACACTCGCTGCCAAGGTTCAAGACGGCCAGTACTACGTGCTGTCGTCGGTCGAACGCGACAACCCATGGCCTGAGCCTCGCGATGGCCTCACCACCGGCGAGGACAACTGGGTCGCTGTGCTCACAGGTACGGCCTGGGGGCCAGTCACCCTCAACCTCGAAAGTTTGACGGGTCGCCCTGACAACATCGAGAGCGGCTGGGACATGGTTGTCGAACGGGACATTGTCACCGAACGTGGCGGTCTTGCCATTACCAGCACGTACGGCGATGGGCCACCCGGTGGACTGAGGCTGCGGCCAGGACGCGGACGTCTCCGCATCCATGTTCGCGACAGGTTCACGGCCATGTCTGGAGGTAACCTGGAAGAGCCTGTAGAAACCCATCTCATCCAGGTCTGGCCGACAGATGGACCTGAACCGCCAGCTGTCCTCGTCGGACCAGACGAGGCGGCGCCTCAAATCAGCCCGAGCTAGGCGAGACAGAGAAGGCGCTGTTTTTGAGTCTGGGGGGTTCGGTCGGAGGCGCGGCCGGACCCTCCAGTGCGCGAGCAAACCTCATCGCCGTCCAGGGCGGCGAGCGCGTACCCCGCCGGCGGGTCGCCGAACAGGGCTTGGCGCAGTTGTCCAGCGCGCGCTTCCGGTGACCCGTCGGTGGTGTCGCCGTAGAACTGGTCCATCTCCTCCAGCCGCGTGAGGAGCTGCGGGACATGTGCGGGGGTCGCTGCGGCTACGGTCACCGTCACGTGGTGGTCCTCCTGGTCTCGGGGGTCGACGTCAGTAGCTCACGAAGCTGCCGGGCGGCGCTGGGACTCGTTGATGGCGCCTAGGACCTCGCGGCCGCGCTTCGGTGAGCGGTTCCAACACAGCGACGGCGCAGGGTACGGCCTCGGCGATGTCGCCGTCCCTGGTCAGGCACAGGATGCGCTCGGTACACAGGTCTGGTGAGGATGCCTCCTCGCCAGCGGCACGACGGGGCCGACTGCTGCTACTTCGGCAGTGGGAGTGGAAGGATCAGCACCTCGTAGGTGGGGGCGTCTTCCCAAGCGGGTCGTAGCCGGCCGGCCTTCCGCCAGCCCCACGACACGTACGCTCGGTACGCCGGTTCGTTGTCCTGCTCGACCAGCAGCGTCGCGCGTGTCTCTGGCCGGGTGCGCAGCAGTTCGTCGTGGAGCCGGTGGGCGATGCCGCGGCCGGTCCATGCCTGCCGCACCATAATCTCGCTCAGCGCGAAGGTGCGGTAGCCGGTCTCCTCGGTGAAACCGGGCTCGGGCTCCTCTTCCAGGCCGCTCCACCAGCGGGCGTCCGGGCCGAGCGGCCAACCCCAGGTCTGGCCGATCGCCGTCCTCGCCCCGTCGTAGGCGACGACCATCTCGAACCCGCGATCCGATCCGGTGTAGGCGTCAAAGCGGTGCATGAACTGCTCTACCGAGTCGAACGGATCTCCTGAAGCGATGGCCGCTGTGTAGGCGTCGGTGTAGACGGACTCGACCACGCCGCGGATGCCGCGTGCTTGCGCCGCGGTGAACCGCCGGAACGTCACCTCGTCCTGGTCACCCATGATCAGGACGGTACTCGGCTGTCAGAGTGTCGGCCACCGCGTCGAGCCTGCCGCTGAATTCCTCGTCGCCGACTGCGCGCAGTGACTGCAAGGTGTTGAGCGCCCGGACGGAGGTGACGTTGCCTTCCAGGGCGGATAGCGCCGCCCGGCCGTTCTCCAGCGCGCCGTCATGGTCGCCGAGGCTCAGCCGGACCGAAGCCAGGCGCGCCTTGTAGAAGGTCTGGTTGCGCGGCAGCAGATCGTCGTCTTCCAGCACGCGCTCGTACAGCACCGCGGCTTGGCCACGATTACCGGAGTCAGCGGCAGCGCGCGCCTCATGGCCCAAAACCTCGGCGTGGGTTACGAACGCAAACCATGGCCGGTCGCTGGGATGCGGGCCTCGGTCGAGCTCGCGGTGTGCCGTGAGGACGGCAGACCGGGTCGTGTGCTCCTCGCCCAGCAGTGCCGCCGCGGTGGCGCGCCGCATGTTGATCAGTGCTCGCAGTTTCGGTGACATCTCGTAGCGGGTGGCCTCTTCCGCGCAGTCCAGGAAGCGCAGGGCCTCGCGCGCGGGTCCGCGGCGAAGGCTCAACCGGGCCAGTGTGGTGGACTGCAACGCCATCGTGGCGAATACGTGGGCGCGCAGGCCTCCGTCGGCGGTGCCGTCGGCCAAGAGACGCGCCTCGTGCGCCAGGCGGCGCGCGGTCGCCATGTCGCCGGCGTCGAAGGCGATGAAGCTGCCGCACACCCCGAGGTTCGCCCCTGCCGAAAGCAGGTCGGTTGTCATGCTGGTGGGGTACTCGGCCTCGTCGATGAGGTGTTTGGTCTGCTGGAACAGCAGCATCGCCTGGCGCAGCAGGCCGGCCCCGCCCACGGTCCAGTCACGGGCGTGCAGCTCTTCCACGCACGCTTGCAGATAGCGGATGTGGGCGGACCCGATGCGTTCGGGAGGAGCAGAGAGCGCGGGTAGCAGTGCGCTCGCAGTCAAGGTGACCACTGCGCCGTTGAAGGTGCGCCGGTCCACGTTCTCCTCTTCTAGCTGCTGCGATTTCGAGATCTCAACCGTCGCGTTCGGTGTACCCAAAATGACCGGTAAGAGAGCCTCTCGCGGCATGTGCAGGGCGTCCGCCCAGGCCAGAAGCTCGCGGACGTCGAACAGGGTGCCGCGGGCTCTGGTTTCGATCCTGTGGACCATCACCTTGTTCCAGCCGGGCACCAGGGAGCCCATCTGTTCCTGGGTGAGCCCGGCGGCGTTTCGTACCAGCCGGACCGCTTCACCGAGATCGTGATCGGCGAGCACCTGGCGCAGCTTTGGAGAGTCCCACAACCAGGTGGGCGCATGGCCGGCGATCGAGACGTCCGCAGAGGCGCAGGATGCGCATACCGGCTCGTAGTTGTAGCGGCTGAGCCGGGTGGCCTTGCATCTCGGACACAACGGCCCCTCATGTGACATCACGCTCTTGTACCCCTCGACGTCGACAGGGATTTTTCGCGTTGTTGCCATCACGGTAAGGCAGAGCGCCGAAATGGACTGCCTGTCTTGTTGCCAATCTGGAAACAAGCAGTCGCTTGGCCGGTATCCGTTCTGGTGGTTGGCGCCGGCGCTCTGGCTGGCTTGGCTGAGGCTGCCTCGCCATTCGGAGGACTACAGCGTGAACGGCACCCGAGAAGACGACATCATGATCCTCAGCAAGCTTGCGCATCGGCTCGAACCGACGGGACTGCGGGCACGGCTCGTGTTCGACGCTGAGCCGGTGAACCTTCACCTGGCCAACCCGTACTACGTCACCCAAAGCGGTAAGGAACTGCTGTTCGGGAACCTTCATGTCCTCCGCGGGCTGGGCGCTCACGAACTGCTGCGCTGGTCCGCCGGCGACATCCTCGGCCCCGTCTCGGATCTCGACGGAGCGGTAGCAAAGATCCACACCTCCCTGGCCATCGGCGCAGCCGCATGACGGCCCCGAGCCCCGACACTCCCCCGCTCCCCTTGGGGCCCGCCGAACCTGTGCACGGCTGCGAGCCGCGCTTGAGGGAGCTGGCCCGCCGCTTGGAGCAACGCAACTGGGCATGCGAGCTCACCGGCGCGGGAACAGCTGACACGGCGCTGCGAGCCACCCCACCAGCCGCCAACAGCGCCCGCGTCGCCGTGGTCGTCGTCCGAGACTGCGGCGCCGACCCGTACTTCGCCTTCGCCAGTACGCCGCACCGCCAGTTCGCCCTCGTCGACGACCTCGACCGCGCCGTCCGCGTGATCAAACACGTGTACGGGAGCGCCCGGCCGCCCGCTCCATACGTCCCCGAAGGGTTCGTGGAAGCCGCTGCCGCGCTCGCCGTCGGGGATCCGTAGCTGACCGCGCCGGGACGCAGCGCGGGAGGTGCCCCCAGTTCCTCCGCCCGCTGTGTCCTTCCCGGTCCCGGGAGTGCTGCTCCTCCCGGGCCCCCCGTACGGCCCCGGGGCGAGGGTCAGTCGCCCCGGGCCGTACGGCCACCGGACAAGCAACGGCGGCGGGGACACCGCCCACAACCGGACCCCCGCCGCCAGCCACCCCTCCCCCGTAATGGACCCTGATATGAGCGATCAACTCGACCTCAATCACGCCAGCCCCGCGCGGATCTACAACGACTTCCTTGGCGGCAAGTCGGCGTTTCCGATCGACCGCCAGGCCGCACAGGCCGTCGTCGACGCCGCACCCGATGCCCGGCAGGTCGCGATCGAGAACTTTCGGTTCGCCGGCCGCGCTGCCCGGTGGGCCATTGAACGGCTCCGCGCGCTCGACCCGCACCAGCACGCGCAGGTCCTGGACATCGGCTGCGGGATCGTCGACGACCTGCCGCAGGACATGCCGCGGGTGGAGGACCAGGTCCACGCCGTCGACCCGGATGCGGTAGTGGTGGGGGTCGACAACGACCCCGTGGTCCTCGTACACGCCCGCGGCCTGCGGCAGCCCGGCTACGGCGGCGTCCTCCCCGGCGACGTCACCGATCTGGACGGCATCTTCAACCACCCGGACCTGCGCGCCGTCATCGACGTGGACCGGCCCATGACGGTGATCCTGGCCGCGGTGCTGCACTTCGTGGCCGAACCGGGCCGCGTGATCACCGACCTGGGTAACTGGCTGGCGCCCGGCAGCATCGTGGTGATCTCCCACGCCACCACCACTAAAACCGCCGCTACCAGGGTCAACGGCATGACCAAGGCGTACGACAACGCCACCAGCCGCATCTTCTTCCGACCGGAGAAGGAGATCCTCGGCCTGCTCGACGGGTGGCAGGTGGTGCGCCCGCCGGGGCTCGTCGACGTCGCCGAGTGGGGGCTCCCCCACCCCCACAACGGCCAGCGCGGGGAAGACGTCCGGGTGGTCGGCCTGGTCGCTGAACTGCCGAGCAGCGCTCCAACGTCTTGCGCCTCCTCGTGATCGCCCGCCTGGCCAGCCTGACGGGGGCCAGACCACCCCATCAATTGATGATCAAGGAACCGACTCGCAATGACCTCTTCTCGACCGCAACCCGACACGTCGCCCAAGTCGTCCACGGTGAGTGATCACCAGGCCGGAGCGAGCGTCGCCCCTACGCCATCGGCTAGCGGTCCAGACGACGAGTTCGGCGCGGCCGTGCGCCGGGTCTTCCTCCGCAATGTGCCGGCCAGGCGGACGGCTGCTTTGTACGTCCTGCCGCCGCTGACGCTCGGGCTCGGGGCGGTGATACGCCTGGCCGTCGGACCGGGGTTGGCGGCGGGCACGGCGGCCATCGTGGCGGTGCTCGTAGCCCTGCCGGTGATCATCAGCGCCCTCACGCTACGGCCCCGCTGGCATCCGAAACTCCGGGCGCTGCCTGCGGGCGCTGCCGAGGAGCATCTGCGGCGTGCGGCGGCACGGATGCCGCCGGAGACGGTGCGCGCGATCGTCGCCGCGCGCGCTCGGGCGTGCCTCCGGCTCCGTGTGGATCAGCTACCGGTGTTCTGCACCTCGCCGGACGATCCGCCCAAGCTGCGGATCAGCGGGACCTTCGTCCCGCACGGGCCGCTGATCATCATCGGGGACGCGATGACCGCCCCTCAGGCGGCTTTCTTGCTCGCTCACGAAGTTGGACACACCACCCGCTGCCAGCGCCGCATCCACCTCCTGTGGAGCCTGGCGATGACGGTGGGATGGATCCTGCTCGGGTTGCTGCTCGCGCCCGCCGTCCTGCCGGCCGCCGGCCTGCTACTCGCGGTGCTCCTGGTCGCTGTGGCCTGGGGCCGCGAGATCGGCGCCGACGTGGCGGCAGCCCGCCAAGCCGGTGAGGGCGCCGCCGACTGGTACGCCCTGGCCCTGGAGACGGCCCGCCGCGCACCGTGGTACCAGCGGGTCCTGCTGGCGTCCCCCATCCACCCGCCGCTGCGGCTGCGCGGGCTCTACACCCGCCGGATCACCGGCCGCGCACCGGGTCAGGCGGCATGATGAGCCGGCTCGTCGACGCCCGCCCGCGGACAGAACCGCTGATCGACACACAGATCCCGCACTGGGCCCGGATGTGGAACTACTGGTTAGGCGGCAAAGACAACTATCCCGTCGACCGCGATGCCGGCGACCAGGCGCTGACCATCTGCCCCGCCATCGCCAACGACGGCCGCCAGTCACGGTACGTTCTGGCCCGCGCCCTGCGGCACCTGGCCGGCGAGGTCGGGATCCGGCGGTTCATCGACGTCGGGGTCGGGCTGCCCACCGTCGACAACACCCACGAGATCGTGCAGCGCGTCGCCCCCGACTGCCAGATCATCTACGTCGATAACGACCCGCTCGTCCTGTCCCACGCCCGTGCGCTGCTCATCAGCCGTCCCGAGGGCGAAGTCCGCGTCGAGGACACCGATATCCGCGACGCCGCGGCGGTCAAGGAGATCCTGGTCGACACCCGGCACCTGTTCGGCGATGGCGAGCCGGTCGCGGTGGTGCTGGCGAACGTGCTGCCATACCTGCCCGACGACCAGGCGCGCGCGCTCGTCGACGGCCTGATGGCGCCGCTGCCGCACGGCAGCCACCTGGTGATCTCCCACCCGACCGGCGGCGACTCCTGGCAGCAGGCGATGAACCAGCTGAAGTACGCGGGCGCAGGTGAAGTCGTCCCCCGCAGCCCCGACCAGCTCGCCGCGTTCTTCAACGGGCTGGAGCTGCTGGAGCCGGGGGTGGTGTCGTGCTCGCTGTGGCGCCCCGAGCCCAACCCCTTCGGCGAGACGCCCGTCGTCCAGCAGTACGCCGGCGTCGGCCGCAAGCTCAGAAGCGGCACGTGACCGCACCCGCCCCCGCCGGGCCGGCGACGCCCGGCGCCCCACCCAGACCAGGCGACGAGGCAAAGGCCGCGCGTCGGCTGGAGGCCGCGGGGCAGCTGATGGCCCGGCTGGAGGTGCTGGGGCTGCGCGTGTCGGGCCCGTGGGAGCAGACGGAGACGCTGACCGCGGTCTCAGCGCAGTGCGTGGACGTCGAGCCCTACGCCGGGCGGACCGTGTGGCTGGGGCCCTCCCCCGGCGGGCCGTCCGGCTGCGGTTCACCCGGACGGGCGTTTCTGTACTGGCATTGGCAGCGGCCGCTCCGCAACCGGCAGGGCCTGACGGTCGGCCGCTGGTTCCAACCGTTCTGCTCGGCCGGCGACCTGGAGCGGGCGGCCGCCGCGGTCAACGAGGTGATCCTCGACGACATCCGCAGACGGCAGGGCCGGTGAGCAGCATGCCCGGACTGGAGCCGCTGGGCGATCTCCTGCTGGAGCTGAGCCGCACCCCGCAGATCCAGGCCGCCATGGCGTGCGACCCCGAGGACAGCTGCTCTGCGACCGGAACGCTGCTGATAGTGAGTAATCCACCGTGGCCTGCACGCCGGATCGCGTGGACCGGTGTGTTCGTCTGGCATGGCGGAGACGACGACGGCCAGCAGATCGGCCGCACCGTGACGCAAGCAGCAGCCCAGATCCGGCACGCCCTGGGCGCAGCGGACGCCGACGGCGCCTCCCCCGGGCCGATGCCATCGTTCACCCGGCTCCCGCCCTACGCAAGGGCGGCGGCGGACGTGGAGACGCTGTGCACCGTGATGTTCGCCGACTACACCGGCGACCCGGGCGCCCGGCAACACGACCCCCTCGACGTGGTCGAAGCACTGGACCGCCACGGCCTCGTCCCGATCTCCAACACCCTGACCATGAGGATCTTCTCGCAGATCGAGGATCTGGTGTCGGTGCACGGCTTGGGTCGCGCCCAGGACATCATGCGGAGCCGCTGCATGCAGGCGGTACCCGAGGAATCCAGGACGCTGCATCGGCTGATGCATCAGCACCTGCGCGGGGGCGCTCCCCCGCAGGTACCGGAAGACCACCAGGTCGCCTTCCTCACCAGCCTCCTACTCCTGCACACGCTGCTCCAGGCCGACCTCCTACACGTCGACCCGCCCGCCCCCTGACCCCGCGGTCACGACCGCGGCTCCCGCCCTACCGAACGAAGGAGTCCAGAGCACATGCAGCTTCGGTTTCGAATCGCCACCTGGAACATCAAGGCCGGCGGCCTGGACGGCGGCCTGGACAGCGGCAACGACGCCCGCCTCAAGGCCCAGATCGCCATCCTCGCCGATCTGGGCGCCGATCTCGTCGGCCTGCAGGAAGCGAAATGGGGAGCCCGCAGCAACCGCACCCTGAACCAGATCGCCCACGCGCTGGGCATGACCGGCCGCACGATGGCGCTGTCGAACCACCACGGCTGCCACCTCGTACAACTGGTCCGCGAACGGCCCGGCCTGCGCGTCCTGGAAGAGCGCCACGACGAATCAGGCTCCTACTGGCACGCCCTCGGCGTCCTCCGGCTCGGCATCGACGGCCTCAGCGAGGTCGACCTCCTCAACGCCCACCTCGCGCCGTCCTCGCGCAGCCGACGGCTGCAAGAGGCCGAGTCGTTCGCCCTCTGGAAATCCACCCCGGCCATCGCATGCGGCGACTTCAACGCGGTGGCGGCCGCCTGCGACGACCCCGACACCGACGGACTTGCGGCGATCCATATCGAGAGCAAGCTCGACGAACGCCCGGCCGTCGTAATGGAACGGACGGGTTTCAAAGACGCGGCGGTGCCCGTCGATGACCCCACCCCCACCGTCGGCCACGACAAGGACCACCTCGCCTACCGGTGCGATCGGATCCTGTGGGCCAACCTCCCCGGCGCCAAGATCATCAACTATCAGGTGATTCCCGGAGTCCATCCGACCAGCGGCGACCGCCTGTCCGACCATGACCTGGTTGCCGCCGACCTCGAATTCGAGGTCGGCGACGACTAGTAGGTCATCTCCGGACGAAAGGATGGGACCAGCCATGGGCAGACGTCGGAGTGCCTGCACTAGCTATGGTTGAGGCGCCGTCAGACCTGGTGATAGAGACCAGTCACTCACTGGTCGTCTCAACCGCCCGCTCGGCGATCAATCGGACGTTGCGCATACTCCAACGCGGCTTGGGCCACTTTGGTGAGCAGAGGGTCGTTGGTCGCCGGGGTTTGGCCGTCGAAGTAGGTCGCGAAGCAGTAGAGAACGTAACGCCCGCGTGTAGTGGCGGCGGGGATGCCAGCGGCCTCGTCAATGTTCTCGGCGGTCCGGCCTCGCATGCCGCGCCACCAGCGCTCCCGGTCAGTCGGGTCGCCAGCCTGACTGACCATTAGTGCTGCTTGCTCGGTGGGCATGACGGCGACCCCGACTGTCATGGCGACCTGATGTTGATCATCGATGAGGGTAGCCCGAACGACCCGCTGACAGGTCTGGAGAGCTGCGGCTAGGTCCCGTCGTGCGGCCCACGAGCACGTGGTGAGCGTCTGCGTCTTGTCGCGGACGAAGCCGCGGCCGCCGAGACCTAGCCGCGCAGTCGGGAAGACCTCTTTCTCGGTGAGAGTCCGCCGGTCAGTCTTCTCGTTGTCGATGGGCTCGGCCTTGCCCGTGGCGGTGATGGTGGGTGCAACGAACGGCTGCGGAGCAGCTGGTGCCGCAGACGCCGTCGATGAGGCGGACGTCGAGTGTGGTCGGGCAGATGAAGCTGCAGAGGAGTCGTCGTTGCCGGTGCTGGTCAGGAAGGCAGCGCCGATGGCGACCACGGCGCCGCCGCAGATGACTCCAAGCACCGCAGGCTTCCCCACCCGCCGGAACAGGCTTCGTGTGGAGCGCCCGGCGGCGCCGGCGGGACTGGAGGGTTTACGGGTGAGGAGCTTCTCCGACGCCAGATCGGGATGGTGCGTGGCAGGGGTGGGGGCCTGTTCAGGCTGGCCAGCCGGAGTGGGAGGCGCAGGTCGGGCCGCTGCGCTGGTCATGGCGGGGGCTTGTGGGAAGGGACGAGCTGCTATTGGTATCGGCTGCGGCGGCGCGGCAGCCCGGTTCGGAGACGGTGGCACCGCCGGCGTGGGTGGCGTTGATAGCGACGCGCCGCTGGTCTCCGCGACGGGGCTCGGAATGGGTGCGGGGTTCTTGGGCGCCGCAGGGCGCGGCGTGGGGGCTGGCTTGGGAGCGCGAGGGCGGAGGTGCTCCAGGAGTGTGGTCGTCTCCTGCTCTGGGTGCGAGCCGGTCGCGGTGAGGGTGTGCTCGACGAAGCTGACGGCAGCGGCCACGTGATTCGGCGCGCCGGCGCGGTGAACGCAGTCCAACAAGTCACGCAGGAGAGGCTGGTGATCGGGCGCAATCGCGATCCCCTGCCGGAGGATCCGTTCCGCAGCGCTGAGTTCGCTCAGCTTGACCGCGCTGGCGGCGGCCGCGCGCGCGAAGGCGACGGCACCGCTTTCAGCGTTGGGGGGCAAGGCCTCCGAGCTCGTTGTCCGGTTTCCGTGATCGTTGGGGCTCAGCCTGCGAGGAGGAACCATCGCCAACGCACGTTCAACGACGATGAGCCCCCTGGTGTCGCCTTGATCGAGCAGGGCCTGGCCTTCGCGAATCGTCTTCTGGAACTCCTCTTCGGCGAAGGACTGGGGAGCGCTCGCCGGGGCGAGCCTCTGGCCGGTGGCGGTTGTGGGGGCCTTTGGGACGGCTGGGATCTCGTCGGCGGATGGTTCCGCGTTCTCATTGCGCGACGGGACCTTTATCGAGGCGTCCGCGGGTGGTCCAGCGGCGGACGCCCCCGCGACCCATACGTCGTCTTCGTCGGCTGAATGCCTCTGGGGGCCGAATCCGGCGCCTGGTGTTCGTTGGGCGGCTGCCGCGCGCTCGTCATCGGCGAGATTCGTGACGGCTTGCGGCGGCCGGGAACTACGACCGCTCGGAGGGGCGACGGCCTTCTCACCAGATGGGATCGGTTGCGCCCCGGCTGCGGGACGTCTCCTGGACGCGCCGGTGGATTCAGTCCTCGGACTCCTGGCGTCGTCGTTCGTCCTCGTTAGACCAGCGGAAGCATTTGCAGCCGTGTTCGCCGGTGAGGCTGGAGGTGCCGGTGGAGGTGGCGGAATGCTCGGGTCGTGCCAAAGAGGCGGCGCGCTTGCGGACAGTGCCGGCGCGACGACGGCCGGAGGCTCCGGCCGGGCCGGTGGGCCGCTGACGGGCTCCCGCTGCGAGACGTCGTCATCACCGAGGGGAGGGGGCGGCGGGATGCTGGGGTCCGTCGGCGACCACAGCGGTCCATCGGGGCGATCTCTATTCGATGGCACCGCTGGTGCCCCCTTTCGTCTGCTGTGGGGGATGGTAGTGATCTTCGACGGCTGTCCGGGGTCTCGCGTTCCTGAACAGTGGGCTCGTTACGCGGTGGTGACCGTCGATACTCGCCACGCTCCGCGGGCAGCAGCACGGGTCAGGGTGACGAAGGCGATCGCATGAACCTGCGGGCCGGTCCAGCCGTCACGGCCTGTGGGGGTGACGACGATCAGCCATTGCCGATGGGCAAGGATCGGGGAATCAGGACCGACGCCGCTCTCAGGCGGCTGGCGGGTGAGCCGCACCTTGGCGTAGGCACGATGTGCGCGCCAGGAGGCGGGCAGGTCTCCGGGCGCTTCAGTGCGTAGTTGGGCGGTGTAGACCGGGGTCAGGTACGGCTCGGCGCGTTTGAAGGCGTCGAGTTGCCCGGTGTCGATCGCGGCGTCGACAGTCCACATCACCTGAACCGCTGCTCGCGAGATCGCCGTGGCGTCCTCCTGGTTGATCTTCTTCGGGTCTGGCACACCCCCATGCGGGATCTGGCGCTGAGCTTGAGGCTGCGGGGCGGCTGGGGTGGTCGCTGTCGGGCCCGGTAGGTGCGACCTCGTCGGCGGGGGCTTCGCCGGGGACTCCGATGAGCATCCGGTGATGATTCCGATGGCAGCAAGGAATATCGTAGTGCGCGCCATGGAGATACGTAGCGATGTCATTGTTGCCCATCCGCCGGAACGGAAAAGCGCATGCCGCCGCTGAATTCAGCACGGTATGTTCCGCTCGCGATACTGCTCACTTTTACCCAATCGCCCGTGTGAGGGGCGTTGACCATTTGCCCGCCGCCAATATAGATGCCGACATGATGAGAAACAGTTTCACCGGGATGGGTGAAGAAGACGAGGTCACCTGGCTGGAGTTGAGCGAAGCTGACACGGGCACCGCGTGAGTCGTTCTGCTGCGATCCGGTGAAGTGGTCCAGCTTTATTTTTCCGCCGGTAGCTTGAGCGACTGCGTACATGGTCAGGCCTGAGCAATCGAAGGCCTTTCCGCAGCGGCCGTATGAGCAGGCGTATCCCGTGGGGCCATCCCACGTCCCAGCCCCCCACTGGTAGGGCGTCTTCAACCAGCGCATCGCATAGGCGACGATCCGTTGACCGGTTGGTCCGGCGGCGACGTTGCCGCCGGGGATGCAGGTGGCTCCTGTGTTGTTGTCGCCGCCGATGGAGAAATTCCCGTCCGCGTACTTCTTGGCCCAACTCAGGACGAGGTTCACATAGTCCCAGGAGTGGTTGTACTGGAAGATCGCCTTGCGGAGTGCCTCGCCGCCCTCGTTGCCGTGGTTGTGACGTAGGTAGTTGGCGGCGCCCGGGATGGCGTCGGCGGGGTTGTAGCGGTCCGCCTTGCCGTCTCCGTCGCCGTCGACACCGAAGCTCTTCCAGGTGGGCGCGAGGAACTGCATGGGGCCTCCGGCCCCTGCGTAGTTCTCCCCGCTGTGTACTCCGGGGAGGTTGGAGGTGCCGTGGCCGGTCTCGACCTTCCCGATGCCCGCGAGCACGTTCCAGGGGATTCCGTACGCCGGGCCGGCCTTCTTGTAGATCGCAAGGTAGTTGCCGGGAATGCTGTTGGCTTCATCGGAGGCGCCAGGTTGCTGGCCGCCACCTTGTGACGTGCCGCAGGCGTCCGCCTGCCCGCCGATGATGATCACGATCAGGACGACCACCAGCAGTACGATGCCGAGCCCGCCCGACACGGCGATCATCACGCTGGCCTGAGCTGATCCTCGGTCGTCGGAGAGTCGACTGAACAGGCGACCTTTTGGCGACGCAGTAGACGGTCTACCTGGGGTTTTGCGGCAAGAGCCCTCGCCGTGTACGCCCATCGCGCTGCCCCGCACACTCAATGCCACACGCCCCCGGCCCCGGCGATCATGATGCTTGACCGCGCCAATTTACTCACGGATCACTGATTCGCAACAGATGTGGCGGATGGGGATCCCGTTTCAGTAAGAGTGCGGAGTGATGCCCTACCATGACGGTTGATCTTGACATGTATCGGTGCTCAGGGGGCTGGTCTTACCGTGAATCCAGGCACCAGAGATCCGAGCCAACCGCCGCCGGGAGGAGGCCCAGCGCACCCGCATCCGGCGGCCGTGGCGAGAGCTCCGTCACCTGGAGCTATGCCGCCTGGGTATCCACGAGCCCGTCCAGTTCCGCCCCATGGCGGTCTCCCCATCCGCGACTTCGGGCCGACGCTGCAGCATGGCGCCCCGCCCTGGTGGTTTCTGGCCTGTCACGGAGGTGCGGGGACGAGCACGTTGCAGGCCGCGATCCGGGGAGGGATGGACGCGGGGCGTTGGTGGCCACTGTGTGATGCACCCACCGCCGTACGGGTGGTGCTGGTGGCACGTTCCCACGCTCACGGCCTGCGTGCCGCGCAGGCGGCGGCGTGGCAGTGGTCGACGTCCGCCGAGTTGCGCCCGGTGCAGTTGTTGGGCCTGGCGGTAATCGCTGACGCTCCCGGCCGGCGTCCCAAACCGCTCAAAGACCTACTGACGCTGATCTCTGGCGGGGTTCCCAAGGTGTGGGACCTCCCCTGGGTCGAAGCGCTGCGGCTGGGCGACCCTCCTGGGCAGGTTCAGCTACCCGCCCAGTACGCGGCGATGGCCGCGGACCTTCACACCATCATGACCGGAGGACGTCATGCTTGATGTCGTTTCCGCGGCGCTGAACGTCGTGGACCACGCCCACGCTGTTGTGGCGGCGATCCCCAACCCCGGCCAGGGCGCCAAGCCTCCAGGGGCGGACCAACTGGAGAAGATCCTCAAGTGGGTGGCGTGGATCGTCTTCGGCATGTGCGTGGCCGGGGTGTTGATCGTCGCGGGTCGTATGGCGATCTCCCACCGCCGGGGCGAGGGCGGTGAGCACGCCTCTGGTCTGGCCTGGGTCTTCGCGGCCTGCATCCTTGCCGGGTCGGCCTCGGCGCTGGTCGGCGCGCTGGTCGGAGGCGGAAGTTGACCCCCGGTCCCGACGAGGCACCCAGTCCGTTCCGGCGCCCCGGGTTCATCCTCGCTGCCGGCTTCCTCACGGTCATCATCCTGCTCGGCGTGCTCGTGGCAATGACCCGCGGCGGTTCAGGGGGCTCCCCTGGCTCAACAAATCCGCCGCCTACTGGAAGGCAATCAGGAGCTGCCGGAGGCACCAATTCTGCTGCCTGCCAGCCGGCCGACACCAACCAGCAGGTTCCCACGACTGCGCCCCCCGGGGTGACTTGGGAACTGTTCCAGGCGATCGCGCTTCCGGTCTCCCCCAATGCGGGTCCACTGATCCGCAAAGGCGACATTCGCAGCTGCTATGCGCACACCCCCACCGGCGCCCTTATCGCTGCTGCGCAAATCAGCGCACGAATCACCTACTCCTCCAACTGGAGGGCTATAAGCGAACAGCAGTTGACTAACAGCGCTGGAAAAGCCGTCTTCCTCAAAGATCGCGCTACTCACGGCGCCAACCCTCCTCTCCAAGCAGGCGATGTCGCGCAGTACGCCGGGTTCAAGTTCATCACCTACGGGCCGGATACGGCGGTGATCTCGCTCGCGAACCGCATCGACTCCACCGCGTGGATAGCAAGTACGGCCACCGTCAAGTGGCAAGGCGATGACTGGAAACTCGAATTGCAGTCCGACGGGTCACCTAGTACTGAGGGACAGCAACTCGCGTCCCTCGACGGTTATATCCGCTGGGGTGGCGCATGATGATGTTGGCCGCTGCGCTTCCAGCGGCAAAACCATGCAGCCCATTCGACGTGCCCTGCAACCTCAAAAAGGGAGTGACCAACGCAGGGGGAGAACTCGCCGGATCCGCACTCGATCAAGCTGCACAGTCGTTCGCTAAGTCAGCGGTGAAGCTCTACCAGTTCATCGTAACCTTCTGGGTGGATCCCAAAGTCGGCAACCACGGGATGGACTTCGGGCGACTGTTCTCCCCCCGCATCAGCGACAACGCCGACGACCCCACTTACTTCCTGGCGTACCACACCGGCTGGCTGGTCACCTGGGTAGCGGTGCTCGGCGTGCTACTGGCCGCTGGCCGCATGGCCTGGCAGCGCCGCGGGGAACCACTGCGCGAGGCAATGTCGGGGATGCTCACGCTGGTGATCGTCGTGTTCGCGATCACTCAGGCGACCAACCTCGCGATGATCGCCGGGGACGGCTATTCCAAATGGATTATCTCGGCATCCACCGACGGCGACGTCAAAGGGAATGTCGGCAAGGTCGGCGTCTTCCTCTGGGGCGGCGGGCTGGGCATGGGGAATGGCCTCGTCCTCATCGTCTCCCTGCTCGCGATCCTGTCCGGAGTCATCCAGCTGGGGATGATGTTCGTGCGCGGCGCGATGCTGGTGCTCCTGGCCGGGATGCTTCCCCTGGGGGCCGCGGCGAGCATCGCTCCCGAAGGGCGGGCGTGGTACCGCAAGATGCTCGGCTGGCTACTGGCATTCGTGCTGTACAAACCGGTGGCCGCCACCGTCTACGCCGTCGCGTTCAAGGCCTTGATGGGCGACTCGATCGCGCAGGTGCAGGGCATCATCCTGTCGATCATGGCCGTGATCGTGCTCCCCGCACTGATGCGGTTCATCGTCCCACTGGTGTCGGGTGTCGGCGGAGGCGGCGGCGGAGGCGGCGGCTTGGCGGCCGTGTCCGGCGCCGTGGCTATGGGCGCCCGGATGGTGCCCGCCATGAGCAGCGGCGGCAACGGCGGAGGCGGCGGCGGTCGCAACTCACAAGGACCGTCGGGGCCACCAGGCAGTAGAAACGCAAGTCAGCAGGGCACCCCCGGCGGTGCGGGACCGGAGGGGCGCCCGGGCGGGGACGGATCCCCCGGCGGCGATGGAGAGCCAGGCGGCGACGGGCAGAACCCGAGCGGCTCGGGCGGCGGCAAGCAACCAGTAGGCCAGCACACCGCGCAGGGCGCCCAGGCCGGCGGGGCATACGGCGCTGCAGCCGGTGCGGTAGTCGACGGCATCCAGGCGGGCTATCGCGGCGCCCAGAAGATCGGCAAGGACGCGACCGGGGACGACGGAGGGGGACCGCGTGGCGGCACGTGACCAGGCAGAACGGACCTACGGAAACTGGCGGAAGCCCCGTACCCCCGGGATCGGCAAGCTTGGGCTCCTCGGCACGCTGATCCTCATGGGCGGTATGGCCGCCACCGTGATCTCGATGATGTTTTTCGGGATCATCCCGGCGCTGGTGGTGGCCGTGGCGGTGGTGGTCGTGTTGACCCCCTTGGTCGTCCAGGACCGGCATGGCCGCACCGCGCTCCAAGCCGCCACAGCGCGGATCGCGTGGTGGCGCGGTCGCTCCGGAGGGCAGCACCTGTACAGATCGGGGCCACTTGGTATCGCCGCACGTGGCAGCTACCGGCTGCCCGGGCTGCTGGCAGCCTCCAAGGTGGTCGACGCCCAGGATTCCTACGGGCAACCATTCGCGATGGTGGTGTTGCCGCAGGTCGGACACTACACAGTAGTCCTGGAATGCGGAGCGGACGGCGCTGCGCTGGTGGACGCCGACCAGGTCGACACCTGGGTAGCGCATTGGGGGCAGTGGCTGGCCGCGCTCTCCTTCGAGCCCGGCCTAGTCGCCGCGAGTGTGACGATCGAGACAGCGCCCGACCTCGGGCACCGCCTGCATCGCGAGGTGTCGTCCACCCTCGATCCGAACGCCCCTCCGCTCGCCAGGCAGGTGCTGCAGGAGATCGTGCAGCACTATCCGGCTGGTAGTGCGCAGGTGTCCACCCGGGTCGCGCTCACCTACGCGGGCGCTCCGCGCCCAGGCGCCAAGCGGCGGTCGCTGCAAGAGATGGCGCGCGAGATCGGCGCTCGTCTCCCCGGACTATCGCGGAATTTGGCGATGACCGGAGCCGGCACCGCCCGGGCAATGAACGCCCAGCAGCTCGCCGAGGCGGTACGGGTTGCCTATGACCCAGCTGCTCAGGCTCTGCTGGATGAAGCCCACGGCGAGGTGCTCGATTGGAGTGACGCCGGCCCGGCCTCCAGCCAGGAGTACTGGGACCGCTACGTCCACGACTCCGGCGTCTCCATCACCTGGGCGATGTCGGAAGCGCCGCGCGGTGAGGTTCTGTCGAACGTCCTGACCGGATTGGTCGCCCCTCATTCGGACGTCCCTCGCAAGCGCGTGACCTTGCTCTACCGGCCTTACGACCCGGGCACAGCTGCGACCTTGGTGGAGCGTGACCGCAAGGACGCCAGGTTCCGTGTCAGCGGCGACTCCACCGCGGCCCGCGACGCGATCGCCGTGGCGGCCGCCGACCAGACGGCCCGGGAGGAAGCCAAGGGCGCTGGATTGATCAGGTTCGCGATGCTGGTGACCGCGACCGTCTTCTCACCGGACGAGCTTCCGGCTGCCGCCGCGGCGATCGACACGCTCGCCCCACCGGCGCGCGTCCAACTGCGCCGAGCGTACGGGGCGCAGGCTGCGGCCTTTGCCGCCTGCTTGCCGCTCGGCGTCGTCCTGCCCGACCACCTGCAGGTTCCCGCACTGATCCGGGAGGCTCTCTGATGACCGGCCCCTACTCTGGTGGTTCCGGCGCTTCGCCCGGCGCGCCTCCCGTCCCGCCCGCCGGCCCCGTCGCCCCTGGGACGCCGTCGGCTGCAGTTCAACAGCCGCTGCTGAGTGAGCATCCTCCGCCGTCCCTCAAGCGAGACGCCGCCCTTTCCGGCAAGGCCCGCCGTAAGGCCGCCAAACAGACAGCACGACGGGAGCGCGAGGAGAAGAGGGCGGAACTGGCCGCCAAGCGGCAGGAGAACCGCGCCGGCGGGCGCCGTCCTGGACCACGCGGCTTCACCGGCAAGGGCGGCGGCCGCGTCTCCTACGTCGAAGCCCCACCGGAATGGCGCGGCACGACGGTGCAGGTCTGCGGCCTGTGGCCTTTCGGGGCCGGGAGCGGCACCCCGATGATCGGGGTACCGGTCGGCCGAGAGCTCGGAAGCGGCGCCGCCCTCTGCTGCGATCCGATCTCCTGGTTCCAGCGCGCAGGATTGATCCACAACCCCAGCTGCCTGGTGCTGGGCAAGCCGGGGCTCGGCAAAAGCAGCCTGATTCGCCGCATGGTCCTCGGCCTCACCGGCGTCGGAGTCTTCCCCATGGTGCTCGGCGATTTGAAGCCCGACTACACCGACTTGATCACCGCGCTGGGAGGCCAGGTGATCAAGCTGGGGCGCGGGCTGGGGAGCCTCAACGTCCTCGACCCCGGCGAGAGCGGCGGCGCGGTCGCGAAGCTGACCGGCCGAGCTCGTCAGAAGCTCGCCGCCGACGCCCACGGCCGACGCCTGAACATGGTCTCCGCGCTGATGACGGTGCTGCGTGGCGCGCCAATCCCCGACACCGAACGCACCATCCTCAACGCGGCACTGCGAGTGCTGGACGACCGCCACCACGGCGTGCCGATCCTGCCCGACCTGATCCGCTGCATCGATGAAGGCCCCGACGCGGTCCGCGCTGTGACGCTGGCCCGCGGCAGCGAAGACCGCTACCGCGCGGCCGTTGACCCTCTGCATGCCTCGCTACTCGGCCTGTTGGACGGCCCGATGGGCGAGACCTTCGCCGCGCACACCACCACACCGATCCAGCTCGACGCTCCCGGCGGCGTGTGCATCGACATCAGTGGAATCGACGACGCCGATGCCGAACTGCAGGCCGCGGTGCTCCTGGCCTGCTGGTCAGATGGATTCGGCGCGGTAGAGGCCGCGCACGCCCTCGCCGACGAAGGCCTGGGACCGCAGCGCCACTTCTTCGTGGTCCTGGACGAGCTCTGGCGCGTCCTGCGCGCCGGCCGCGGCCTGGTCGACCGCGTCGACGCCCTCACCCGACTCAACCGGCAGTACGGCCTCGGCCAGGCGATGATCACCCACACCATGGCCGACCTGCTCGCCCTGCCCGACGAGGCCGACAGGATGAAGGCCAAGGGCTTCGCCGAACGAGCCGGGATGGTGATCTGCGGCGGCCTCCCCATGGCGGAGATGCCCGCCCTCACCGAGGTCGTCCGCATGTCCTCCGCGGAACGCGACATGATCGTCGACTGGTCCAGCCCGCCCTCATGGGACCCCAGCCTCAACAAGGACGGCGACCCGCCCGGACGGGGTAAGTTCCTCGTCAAGGTGGGCGGCCGCCCGGGCATTCCCTTCCACGTCGACTTCACTCCCGCCGAGCGCGAGGTGAACGACACCAACAAGCGCTGGATGCACAGCACTACCAGGGTGAACAGATGAGCGCGCCGCGCCGCCGCGGCGGCCCTCCCGATGTCACTCCCTACCTGGTGCTGGCCGGCTTGTCCGCGCTGGTCGTGGTGGCATGCTCGATCTGGGGCGCGGCCCTGCTGGCGCACAGCCTGGATCGCGGGTCCCGAGCACCGTCGGACAACCCGGTTGCCTACTTCGTTCGAGTCATCACCGGCCAGGTGCCCTGGCCGGGGACCACCGCCGCAGCGCTCCTGGCCGTGGAGCTGGTCGTGCTCGCCTGCGCCGGCGCGCTGCTGGGGCGCTGGTGGTGGAGACGCGACAGCCGTCGCACCCGCGTCGACGTCGCCGCCAAGCACCTGGCGCACCGCCGTGACCTGGAGCCTTTCTCCCGCGAAGGCGCCGCCGCAACCGCCGAGCGGCTCGGCGCCCGGACTTCGTCGCCCGGCGTCCGGGTCGGCCGCGTGGTCGGCACCGGCCGGGAGTTCTTCGGCTCCTGGGAGGACATGCAAGTCGACATCTGGGGACCGAGGACGGGCAAGACCACCTCGCGCGCCATCCCGGCGATCCTGGAAGCGCCCGGCGCCGTGCTGGTGACCAGCAACAAGAGAGACGTGGTCGACGCGACTCGTCTCCCCCGGCAGAATGCCGGCGACGTCTGGGTGTTCGATCCGCAGAACGTGGTCGGTGAGGAACCCACCTGGTGGTGGAACCCCCTTTCCTACGTCACCGACGTCGACCGCGCCACTCGCATGGCCGCGGTCTTCTCCGCCTACTCCCGTGACCCCGGCGCCAAAACGGACTCATATTTTGACCCGGAGGGCGAGGCACTCCTCAGTTGGATGCTCCTGGCGGCTGCGGAAGCCAACGAGCCGATCACCACGATCTACCGATGGCTCAGTGATGTCACCGAGGCAACCCCCGTCGATATTCTGGACCGTGCCGGACACGCCCTACCAGCCGAGCATGTTCAGGGCGTCATCAACATGCCCGACAAGCAAAGAGGGGGCATTTATGGTACGGCGAGAAAATCCGTAGGGTGCCTGGTCAACCCGGCGGTAACCCGCTGGGTCACGCCAGACCCACAGCGACCGAATCGCCCGCAATTCGCCCCTTCCGCCTTCGCACGCCAAGGCGGAACGTTGTATTCCCTGTCGCGCGAAGGACGCGGGACCGCCGGGCCATTGGTTACCGGGCTGACGGTCGCCACCATCGAGGCCGCCGAGGAATACGCGACCACGTCGCCATCCGGACGGCTGCCGGTTCCCATGATCGGGGTGCTGGACGAAGCCGCCAACGTCTGCCGCTGGAAAGACCTACCGGACCTGTACTCCCACTACGGATCGAGGGGCATCGTCCTCATGACGATCCTGCAGAGCTGGGCCCAGGGCGTGGAAGTGTGGGGCGAGCACGGCATGCCGAAGCTCTGGAGCGCGGCCAACGTCCGCGTCTACGGCGGCGGCGTCAGTGATCCGCGGTTCCTGGGCGACCTGGTCCAGCTCGTGGGCGAGTACGAACCCACCACCTACAGCACCACGGTGCAAAGCGGCCGTGGCCAGCACTCCCGCAGCACCAGCGCCTCCACCCGCCAGGAGAAGATCCTGGAGGTCGCCGACCTGTTCGCGATGCCCCGCGGCCGCGCCCTGGTACTGCCCTCCGGGGCTCCCCCCGTGCTCGTCCGGACGCTGCCCTGGCAAAGCGGCGAGCATGCAGACGCGGTCAGGGCCTCGCTCCGGGCCTACGCCCCGCCCACCGAGATAGCCCAGCACGAACTGACGGCGGTCCCCGACGATGAGCGCTGACCTCGGCGGCCCATGGACACCTCCCGAACTGGACGACGGTCCTGATTCAGGAGAAAGCGTCCAGCAGGAAGAGGAGGAGGAACGCGCTCCGGCCTTCCAAACTCCCGAGGAGTTCTTCACCGAATTCCTCGCTCCGCACATCCAGCGGCGCCTGGGCGGCAGTTACACCTGGTGCCCTGAGTGGTGGAGTCACCCCGAAGGGATCAGCCGCATCGTCGCCATGTGGACCGCCTTTGAACATCTCCGGTGGGAGGGAGCGCTAGGCATGTCCACATGGTGGCTGCACCATGCCGACCCTCACCTTTCAGTGCTGATGAGCAAGGACGGCGGCCCCTTCTCCGCCTGCAAGAAGGACGCCCACAACCCCAACGGACTGCCCTCGCTGCCGCACCATCCTGCCCCGGCCGGACTTTGGGAGGCGGCCGGCTACGCCGAACCCTCCGAGAGTACCGACTTCGGCTTGAATGGAAGATAATGCCCACTAGCGAGAGCTATCTCGCCTGGAGCGAGGATGATATTGTCCGATTCGAGCACGCTGTGCAACTGCTGGATGATCTACTCACGCTACTTAACCAGCAGGTAAATACAAACCCTGGCACAGCACTGTGCGCCGAACGGTTGATCTGTCTTGCACAACGGCAACGACTGCGTATCACCGATCGCGAAGACGTCGCTGGCATCTTGCGTGACGTCCCTCATCGACTACTGGAACTGGAGCAGCAGGCGCTACCGAACCAACGTGAGCTGGTCGCCGCCACCGCCCTGGCCGGAGACCATGAGCACCGTTGAGCAGCACCTCACCCGCGTGTACCGGAAACTCAACCTGACTTCGCCCGCAGAATTCTCCAGGGCACGCCACCGTCGCTAGAATCCGGCGAAGCGTCTCCTTAGCCGCCGTTGGGTTCGCTGCTGGCCGCACCCGTGGACACCAGCGGCGGCAGGGCCTCCAACTGCGCCAGGAAATCCACCGCGGCGCGGCTCGGCGTGCCGGGCCTACGACGAAGATCGGTGCCCAGCGCGGTCAGCCGGTCCCGGCTGGTGGCCCGCAACGCATCAGGCGTCACCGTGTCCAGCACTGTCATCCCCAGCGCAGCCGCGTCGTCGGCCCGCCTGTGGACGGCTTCGGCGCGGGCAAGGACGGTCGTGGCGGCCGCCCACCCGGGACGGCCATGCGGGATGTGCTGGAGAGAGTCGCCCGCATACCGGGCGGCCTCGGCCGGGTCTCCGGCCACCAGCGCCGCCTCCGCCTGGTGCATCTCCAGCTCGGCGCGGTCGAATCCGAACCGGCCGGGCACGTCGTCCTGCGGCGCCGCGTCCATCGCATCCAGCGCCCGCCCAGATAGCCGCGCGACCTCCGCGCGCGAGTGCGTGCCGAGCGCCGCGGTGGGCCGCAGCAGTCCCCACGCGAGGATCTGCGCCTGCCGCAGCGGCTCCTCGGCCTGCTCGTAGGCGCGTTCAGCGTGCTGCACCGCTTCGGCGTACCGGTGCTCGTAGTAGGCGATCATCGCGCGGGCGCCGGTGGTCCAGCACTCCAGCCACCGGTCTCCGACGTCGTCACCGAGCCGCGCGGCCGTGGCCAGATGCACATCGGCGGCGGCCTGGTCGCCGAGATGGAACGCCAGGTTCCCGACCGCGGCCGATAGCCAGCCCGCGATCCGGCGCAGCTCACGCCGATCAGGTTCGGTCTGCGGGTGGTGGAGCAGCTCGTTGACCAGCGTGCGGCAGCGGTGCACTTCCTGGGACAGCACGGCCGGCGGGTACTGCGAATACCGCAGGTCGTAGTGGGCCAGCGCGGCGGCGAGGTTCTCGCGGGTCTGCGGGCCGCCCGCGGGGCCTTCGACCTCTCGCGCGAGCTCCACCGATTCGCGCAGTGCCGCGAGTCCGTTGCCGCCAGCCGTCATGAGCGCCCCATTCCGTGGTCGCAGCGGTCGCCTCTGCCAGGCACCGTACCCCCGCCGCTGGTAGCCCGCGGGAGGGCTCGCCCAAGCTGGAAGGCCGAGCTGGGCCGGTGTGGCGTTGTAGAGGCGGCACAGCGCCATCGCGTAGTCGGGGCTGGGCGGGTGCTCGCCGTGCTCCCACCTGCACAGCATCGCCGGGTTCAGCGGGGGAACTCCCAGCCCGTCCGCGCGGTACAGCTCACCGACTCCGCGGACCACGTCGGCGCGGGACCAGCCGTAGGCCCATCGCCACGCCTCCAGCGGCAGCACCTGGGGAAGCTGAGCGAGGATCTGCGCGGCGATCTTTTCGACTGGCCAGCGGGAACGCTGGCCTTGGGAGCGGATGGCGCGGGCCTGCCCGGCGAGTTCCTTACGGCGGGCCCGGCTGATCGTTTGCGCCAACGCCACCTCCGGCATGGGCAGGTGGTTCGAGCGTAACGCGGAGCACCGACAGCAATCATTGCCGCGACCGGCAATGGCCGCGGCAATAGTTCGCGCACATCAGCGACATTGATGCTCTCCCAAGCATCGGCGGACGGTGGAGACACCAAGGCGAGGGCCGACCGGGTCCCCGCCGAACCAGGAAGGACGCAGAAGATGCGCCTCGACACCTCCGCCACCTCCACCGGAACGACCCCCGCCGGCGCCGCCGGCGACGTGTTCGACCTCGACGTGTCCGTGGCCGCGGCCGCGCCGGCCGCCGCGCTGGTGTGCAGCACCGACAACGGCTGCGACACCCAGAAGCAGGGCGACTGCTGAACCCTCCGCTCCCGCCGGGGACGCGCCGCTGAGCGTCTCCCGGCGGGAGCGGCCCGTCCAGAACTTGTCCGGGGACGCGCGGGAGAGGGGGCCGGGATGGGGACTCAGCCGAGGATGCCGCTGTACCGGGCGGTGGGTGCGGGCCTGGTGCGGGCGGCTGTGCAGGCTCCGTCGCCGCTGCCCGGCTGGTGGCCGGGCCTGGACGATGACGCCCAGGTCAAGCAGTGGCGGGCGTGGCTGGCGCAGGTGTGGGCGAACCGGCCGGTGGCCGAGGCGGTCACGGCAGCCAGCCCGGTCCTTGGAGCGGCGATCGGCGCGGTGTGCGCGGGCGGGCGGGCGCCGCGCCCCAAGCAGGTCCGGCGGATGGTGCTGTCGCTGGCGCGGTATCTGGTGCGGATGCAGGGGCGGGCGACACCGTTCGGGTTGTTCGCGGGGGTGGCGCCGCTGCGGCTCGGCGCGCCTGCGTCGATCTGGGACGCCGCAGGCGGGGTGGTGGCGCGCGCTGACGCGGTGTGGCTCGCCGAGGTGACCGCGCGGCTGGAAGCCGACCCGGCGGTGCTGCGCGATGTGCCGGTGCTGACGAACGACCTGGTGTTCGTACGCGGTGAGCGGCTCGTGGTGCCCTGGCAGCCGCATGGCGGCCCCGGCAACGGGACGGCGGCGGAGATGTCGGTGCGGTACACGCCGCCGGTCGCCCTGGCCCTGCGTCTGGCGCGTTCTGCGCTCCCGGCCGGTGAGCTGGCCGAGAAGATCGCCGCCGAGTTCCCCGGCTCAGGGAGCGCGACGGTGGAGAACCTGGTGACCGGCTTGGTCCGGTGCGGGGCGCTGATCAGCGGCCTGCGCGCGCCCTCCACCGTGACGGACGGGCTCGGGCACCTCCTGAACCGCGTCGACGGCCTGCACGGGCCGGTGCCGGAGACGGCTACGGCCCTCGTCGGCGAGTTGCGTGTGATCCATGAGCGGCTGCGCGCGTCCGACCGCGCCAAGCTCGGCGCGACCGCGACCGCGACCGCGAGCGCCGGGGCCGACACGGTGACGCGGATGCGGAAGGTGGCCGACGGGGACCGGCCGCCGATCGCGGTGGATCTGCGGCTCGGCTACACGGTGACGCTGCCTCAGCAGGTCGCCGACGAGGCCGCGGCCGCCGCCGGGGCGCTGCTGCGGCTGACTCCTCACCCGGCCGGGCACCCCGCCTGGCGGGATTACCACGCCCGTTTCGCGGACCGCTACGGCGTCGACGCCGTCGTGCCGCTGCTGCAGCTGGTGGACCCGGTGACCGGGCTGGGATATCCGGCGCACTTCGCCGAGGGCGACGCGCAGCAGGCACGGCCTGCGGTGGTGTCGCCGCGCGTCGAGCGGCTGCTGGCACTGGCCCAGCAGGCGGCCCTCGACCGGGCCCGAGAGGTCGCGGTGGATGACGACTTCCTCAACCAGGTGTTCGGTGAGGGCCTATCCGCGGGCTCGCCTGCGGGGGCCTGGCCGCACGCGCAGGTCTGCGCGCAGGTGCTCGCGCCCACGCTCGCCGCGATCGACGGCGGCGCGTTCACGCTGCTGGTCACCGGGATCGGCCGCAGCGGGACCGCGCTCACCGGCCGGTTCTTCGACGTCCTGCCCGGCAGGGAACGGGCCGGGATGCTCGCCGCGGCGGCTGCGCTACCGGTCGCCGTGGACGGCGCCGTACTGGCGCACCTCTCCTTCCCGGCCCGGTTCCCCCGGGCCGAGAACGTCACCCGCGTGCCCGCGCTGACTCGCGACGTGCTCACCGTGGCCGAGCACGACGCCGACCACGCTGGGGACCATGCCGGGGATCGTTCCGGCCGTGATGGTCTGCGAGTGGAGGACCTCGCGGTCACCGCCGACGCCACCGGCCTGTATCTGCTGTCGCTGTCCCGCCGCCGGGTCGTGGAGCCGATGCTGCCCAACGCCGCCGCCCGGCAGGTGATGCCGCCGTTGGTCCGGCTGCTGTACGAGCTGCCTCACGCGCGTATGGCGGCGCTGTCGCCGATGGCGTGGGGGCTGGCGGGCCGCTGCCTGCCGTTCCTCCCGCGGATCCGTTACGGCCGCAGCGTCCTGGCCCCGGCGCGGTGGCGGCTCCCCGCGGGTGCGCTGCCCGGCCCGACCACCTCAACGCAGGCGTGGAACGACGCGCTCCACCGGCTGCGGGACCGGCTCGGGCTGCCCGGCGCCGTCGCGGTCGGCGCGGGCGACCAGCAGCTTCGGCTGAGCCTGGACGATCCCCGCGATCTGGCGGTGCTGCGCGCGCACCTGGACAGCACCGACGACGCCACCGTGGCCGAGGCCCTCGCCGACGATGGATGGCTGGACGGACACGCGCACGAGATCGTCATCCCTCTCGCCGTCGATACGCCGCCGGCTCCGGCGCCCGCCGCCGTCACCGCTCCCGGACCGATCAGGCTGATCGACCCCCGCGACGACGTCCTGCCGGGCGGCACGGTGCTGTTCGCCTCGCTGTACGGGGCGCCGCAGACCGTCGACACGATCCTGCTCGCTCACCTACCTGACCTGCTCGCCGAGTGGGACGAGCCGCCGGTGTGGTGGTTCGTGCGGTACCGCGACCCCGCCCCGCATCTGCGGCTGCGGCTGCGGGTGACCGACCCGGACGAGTACGGGGCCGCCGCCGCCCGGGTCGGACGGTGGGTCGCCGGGCTGCGGCGGCTCGGTCTGATCGGCGAACTGTCGTTGGACACCTACCGGCCCGAGATCGCCCGGTACGGCGCCGGCGCGGCCGTGACCGCCGCTGAGGACCTGTTCGCCGCCGACTCCGCCGCCGCCCTCGCACAGATCCACGCGGCGGCGTCCCGGGCCGTGGACGCGGACGCCGCCCTCGCGGCGAGCATGGTCGATCTGGTGTGCGCGATGGCGGGCGGGTGCGCCGCCGGCATGGACTGGCTGATCGGCCGCCCGCACCGCGGCGGCGCCGGACCGCTGGACCGTGCCGTCGTCGCGGAGGCCGTCACCCTCGCCGGCGCCCCCGGCGAGACACCGTTCGCCGCCGCGTGGTCGGCGCGGCGCCGAGCAGCAACGGCCTACACCGACCGTCTGGCGGCCGAGCCCGCCCGGCGGCTCACCGCCGCGGCGGTGACGCCGTCGCTGCTGCACATGCATCACATCCGCGCTCACGGCATCGACCGCGACCACGAACGGCTCCTCACCCGCACGGCCCGCGCCGTCGCGCTGGCCGCGACAGCGCGACGGAACAGAGAGGACAACCAGCGGTGATGCCCACGCCGGACATCTCAGTACCCCGACGCCAGGCCGCGCTAGCCCTGGCCGACCAGATCGCGGAGTCCGTGGCGCACCTACCCGACGCCGCTGAGCTAGTACCGGAGTGGCGGGACCAGTCGCTGTCCAAGGGCGCCGCCGGAATCGCCGTGCTCCACGCCGTCCAAGCCCGCGCCGGGATCGGCGGACGGGACCTGGCGCACGCGTGGCTGTCCCGCGCTGCCCGCAACGCCCTGAACACCGGCCCCAGCGCAGGCCTGTGGTGGGGCGCGCCAGCGGTCGCGTTCGCGATCGCCGTCACCGCGCCGGACAACCCGGAGAGTGGGCCGCCGGGCGGGCACTACCAGTCCGCGCGGCGGGCTCTGGACACCGCCGTCGCCGACCTGACCCGCGCCCGCCTGCAGGCCGCCGCCGACCGCATCGCCGCCGCCGTGCGGCCACCGCGCGCCGAGTACGACCTGGTGTCGGGGTTGACCGGGCTCGGCGCCTACCTGCTGCATCGCGCCCCCGCCGGCGGACTGCTGCGGGATGTGCTGACCTACCTGACCCGGCTGGCCGACCCCGTGTCGGCGGGCGACGACGCCGGAGCCGGCGTGCCGGGATGGTGGACCAGCGACATACCGCTGGGGCGGCCCGAAGAACGGTTCGCCGGAGGGCACGGCGACCTCGGCGTCGCTCACGGCATCACCGGCCCGCTCGCGCTGCTGTCCCTGGCGATGCGGCGCGGCATCACCGTGCCGGGGCAGGCAGACGCGATCGACCGGATCTGCCGATGGCTGGACCACTGGCAGCAGGACGGTCCCGCCGGGTCGTGGTGGCCGATGCGGGTTCCCTGGCCCGATGTCCGCGCCGAGCAGACGACCGAGGACGGCCCGGCACGGCCGTCCTGGTGCTACGGGACACCGGGGATCACCCGCGCGCAGCAGCTCGCGGGCCTCGCGCTCGGCGACACCGACCGGCAGCACCGCGCCGAACGCGTCCTCCTCGCCTGCGTGAGCGACCCGGCGCAGCTCGGCCAGCTCACCGACCCGGCGCTCTGTCACGGATGGGCGGGCCTGGTCGCGACGGTCTGGCACGCCGCCGCCGACGCCTCCTCACCAGCTCTCGCGTCCCGACTGCCGGGCCTGGTCGACACGCTGATCACCCGCACTGAAACCGCTGGCGCCTGCCCGCCGTGGCTCATCGAAGGGACCGCCGGCGTCGCGGTGACCCTGCACATCCTCACCCACCCGTCGACCGCCCCCGCCGGGTGGCCGACCTGCCTACTCCTGTCCTGACCAGCAGCGCACCGCGCGAACCAACGACACGGACAACAGAAAGAGATCATGATGCATCCCCCCGAAAGCGCCGCCGGCAATGTTTCTGGCGAGTGGGTCCAGGCCGCCCTGTGGTGCGACGACTTCCAGGCCGCCGAACTGGCCGCAGTCACCCACGTGCGTCCCCGACTCGCCGAGGCCGCCGACATCACCGGCTGGTGGTTCATCCGGAAAGGCCCCTGCTGGAGGCTGCGGATCCAGCCCGCGCCCGGCCGCCGCGACGCTGCCGCCGCCGCGCTCGCGGCCATGTTGACCGACGCCGACCCGGTCCGCCGATGGGCCTGGGGCATCTACGAGCCGGAGACCATCGCGTTCGGCGGCCCGGCCGGGATGGACCTCGCGCACACCCTGTTCGTCGCCGACACCGACCACCTGCTCGCCCACCTCACCGACGCCCTCGACGGCACTCCCGATCACCGGAGGGAGGCCGCGCTGCTGCTGAGCGGCGCCCTCATGCGCGCCGCACGGCAGGACTGGTACGAGCAGGGCGACATCTGGGCGGCCGTGGCCGCGCACCGGCCAACGCCCTCACACCCCCGCCCGGCCGGCCCGGCCGCCAAGCAGGCGGTACGGCGGCTCATCAGCGCCGAGCCGGCGCCCGGCGGGCCGCTTGCGACCGCCGGATGGGTCGCCGCGTTCGAGACGGCCGGAGCCGCGCTCGCCGACCTGGTCCAGCGCGGTGCCCTCACCCGGGGCCTGCGCGCCGTGTTGAGCCACCACATCCTGTTCGCGTGGAACCGCGCCGGTGTCCCGGCCGCCGATCAGCACCAGCTCGCGGCGACCGCCGCTGACCTGGTCTTCCACGACCCGCCCGTAGACGTGGTGAACTGCGGAATCCACGCCGGGTCGGCGACTACCCTGACGCCGTGACCATCGACACCCAGCCCACCCCAGAGCAGTTGCGGGAGGCCCTGGTCGATCGCATCCGCGGCCTCGGCGCCTTCCGCACCCCCCAGGTCGAGCAGGCGTTCCGCACGGTTCCGCGGCACCTGTTCCTGCCGGGCGTGGATATGGAGACGGCCTACGCGCCCAAAGTCGTGGTGACGCGCCGCGCCGACGACGGGACCGCGCTGTCGTCGGCGTCCAGCCCGAACGTCGTCGCCCGGATGCTGGAACAGCTCGACGTCCAGCCGGGCCACCGCGTCTTGGAGATCGGGACCGCCACCGGAATCAACGCTGCGCTCCTCGCCGAACTCACCGGCCCCGCTGGCGCGGTGACCTCGATCGAGATCGACCCGGACCTGGCGAGCGGAGCCCGCGCCGCCTTGCACACCGCCGGATACCGGCAGGTCGAGGTGATCGCTGGAGACGGCGCGGTCGGCCACCCCGCGCGCGCCTCCTACGACCGGATCATCGTCACCGCAGGCGCCTTCGACATCTCCGCCGCCTGGTGGCGCCAACTCGCCCCCGGCGGCCGCCTGGTCGTGCCCGTGCGGCTCCACCCCAGCGGACTCACCCGCTCGATCGCCCTCGACCTCGACACGACCGGGCCGCTGGCCACCTCCCGCTCGGTCCAGGTGTGCGGGTTCGTGCCGATGCGCGGCGCTGACGCCGCCCGCATCGAGCACAAGATCCCCCTCGGTGAGGGTGTCGCCGTCACCATCGACGCCGACGCCGCCGACCTCATCGGCGAGCTGGGGCAGGCACTGACCAGCCCGCGACACGAGCACTGGACCGCGATCACCGTCGCCGACGACGACCCCGTGGAGCACCTCGACCTGTGGCTCGCCACCACCCTCGGGTCCCGGTTCGCGCGGCTGTCCGCCGACACCGCCGCACGCGACAGCGGTCGCGCCGCCCCGGCGCTTCGGTGGGCGGGCGCCGCCGTCGTCGACGACGGCACCCTTGCCTACCTCACCGTCCGGCCGGTCAGCCCCGACCGCGAGGAACTCGGGATCGTCGCGCACGGCCCCCGCGCCAACAAACTCGCCACCCGAGTCGCTGACCTGCTGGCCTCCTGGCACCGCGACCGGCCGACCCAGCCCCACATCACCGCATGGCCCACCGCCACCCCGCCAAAGGCGACCCCGGTCGGCTACCGCATCGACCGGCCAACAACGAGCTTCACCATCAGCTGGTGAAGAGGTGTCACCGGAATACGGTAGAAACGGCCGTCCGATCGCGGCGCCACTAGCTTCTAACGCGCCTTGAGAAAGAAGTTCGCCCGCGGCTTCCCGTTGATCTTCGCCTGGGGGCTCTTACGAGTGATTGGCTCCTGTCGTTCCTTGCGGTGCGTCTCAATGGGTACCGGGCGGGGGCCGTGGGTGGAGGACCTCACGATGACCTGGGTGGAATTGCTGACCGCGGTGGTCTCGATGGCCTCTGCGGTGGTCTCGGTCGTGGATGCCCGGCTGCGGGCACGGCGCGATCGTCATCCCGCCGCTGATGAGTAGCGATGAAGCTCCAATCTGGGGACCGAACCCGGCCAACCAGGAGAGGGCGGAAGGTCGCGATGCCAGGATATCGACGGTGCAGCAGGCCTTCCGGAAGTTCATCGAGGACGACTACGTCTTGGTAGTGCGGTTCGTGATGCGGATGGGCGCGAGCTTGGAGGACGCCGAGGACGCCGCGCAGCAAATGGCCGAGAAGGCCTGTCGCAAGGTGAAGCGTGGCGGGTGGCAACAGATTTCCCACCCTCGGGCGTGGGCCCGGAAGGTCGCCCTTAACGACTACCGCGCGCAGCGACGGAATGAGATCCCGTTCTCGTCGATCATGGATGTCGCCGAGGCAGGCCCGGGGCACGCCGAGTTGATCGGCCAGGCGCGCGACATGATCGCTCTCCTGCAGCGTCTGGACGAGGACTGCCGCGCAGTCATCGCGTTCGACTTGGACGACATCCCAGGGCCTGAGATCGCCGTCGTGTTGGGTAAGACTCAAGAGCAGGTTCGAGACTTGCGCAAGAAGGGGCGTAGACAGCTCTCGAAGTTCCTGCCCGATGCACAGGGAGGAGAAGGACAGTGGTGACGTCTTCCGAATCGCCTGGGCTGATCCGCGCCAGAGGCGTCATCACCTTCGGTGAAGGTGTCCCTTACCCGCAGCCTAGATGCGCGCTCGTCTACGTCGACAGGAACGGAACGCCGAAAGTCCGGGACAAGCGTCCGGGCATGTTGGAACTCCTCCGCTACACGACCTGGTTCGAGGTCGACGTTGCCGACCACCTCGATGTCATCACCACGAACGCCATCGAGGTCGAAGTCCGGTGGCGCGTCACCGATCCCGCGCGGATCGTCATGGGCAACATCACCGACGGCCAGACCGTGGTCCGTTCACATGTGAACAGCAAGATCAAGAAGATCACCCAGCAGCACGACATCGACAAATCCAGCACCGTCGAGGACCTGTTGCAGACCGAGTTCGCACACCCGGTGGTGCTGGACGAGGGCATCACGATCCTCCGAGTGGTGGAAGTACAGCGCCTTGACGCACCTCCCCGGACCGCCGGCGACGACGACAGGCTGTCCCTCTTCGAGGTCCTCCGTCCCGGCGAGGTGGAAAACGAGGAAACCCGACGCCAGGCGTTCGAGAAGATGGTCAGCGAGGGGCTTATCCCGGAGGCTGGTCTCGCCTCGTTTCGGGAGCTGTCCCGGCTGGTCGAGCAAGTCTCGGAGCCAGCTGACGACGCTCCTGATACCGCGCAAGATGTCCATGGTGTCGCAGATTGGGTGTCGCCCCCTTGGCGCGATCCTGGTGCACGGCCGTCGCCCGCACCGGACGTTTCGAGCGAGGCAGGCCCTAACGATGCCGACGAAGCGGCGCTGGACGCCTTCCTTGCCGACGCCGACGCCGAGCTCCTGGACTATGTGCGTGACCGTGTCGATTCAGCGCAGGTCATAGCGAGGCTTCTCGACGAGGAAGATACCGGTGCCGACTGACTGTGCTCGAATAGCGGGCCGGAGGGCGAAGTAGCCGTTTGTGCCGTATTCCGGCGGCCCCCGTGGTAAGCCGCGCACGGCTTCGTCGTGATCGGCGAGGCGCGGGGCGGCCGGTGATGGAGCGGTCGCCCAGTGGTCCCGGCCGGGGATAGGTCAGGTGTCGGTCTATGCGGTCAGTCGTTCCCAGTAGTCCAGGCCTCGGCTGCGCTCCACGGGGTCCGGGATGTTGGCTACCAGTTCGGCTGCGGCCGCGGCGAGTTCGACCTCGCTCATGTCGTTGCCGAGCATCCGCTGATCCGGGTCGAGATGCAGTTCGCGTACAGCGAGGGCGGCGGCGTGGGCCTCTATGGACAGGTCGAATATCAAGGTTCAGCGTTCCAGAGAGGGGTTGCGGGCCGGAGCGGGCCGACCGGGGGCCGATGGCGAGTGGGGGCTGACGCGCTGTTTGGTCGTGGCGGCGATCGTCTGGGGGAAGGCCGGCGAAGCGGTGCGGGCGGCCGCGGTGGCGGGATGCGCTGGAGGAGCGGTGAAGGATGAGCCTGGCCCGCCACCCAGGTCACGATCTCGGCGGGCGATGCGTTTTGGGGCGTCGTCGGCATGGATGAGGGTGTCGGCGAGGGTCTCGACGACCAGCCAGTGAGGGAGTTCGAGTCGTTCGGCCAGGCGGGCGGTCTGCCGGGCGACCTCGTGGCGGGGCATGTCGATCAGCGTTTCGGCGGTCGTCCGCAGCGCGAGGGTCTTGCCTTCGAGGGTGTTGGTGTTCCATCGGTCGACGTGGTCGTCGATCACCAGGTCGGTGAGCGGGCGTGTTTGATCGAGTACGTCGACCAGCGCGGGTGGCCCTTTGGTCTGCAGGATCTCCGCGGGGTCGACTCTGGGTGGCAGCGTCGCGGCGTCGACGTTTCCGTAGCCGGTCCTGCGGCTGATGGCGGCGAGGAGCGGATAGGCGGCGATCATCCCGGCTCGTCCGGCGGGGTCGGCGTCCAGGGCGGTGAGGACGCCGGTGTCCAGCGGTGCGGTCCGGGCGAGCGCGGCGACGTGATGAGGCGACAGGCCGATGCCGCACAGCGCCAGGCCGGCGTAGCGCAGTGGTGCGGCGCGGCTGACCGCGATGGCGTCCATCGGGCCCTCGACGATCACGGGGCGGGCTCCGGTGGCCAGTGCCGCGCGGGCTTCGGCTAAGCCGAACAGGATCTGGCTCTTGTGGAAGATCGGCCCGTCAGGGGTGTTGAGGTACTTGACGTTGGAGTTGTCGGTCCTGGATCCGCGGCCGGCGCGTCCGACAAAGCCCCTGGTGACACCGTGTTCGTCGCGGACGGGGAACACCACGCGGTGGCGAAACAGGTCGACGATGTTCGACCGGTCGCTGCGCCACTTGGCCAAGCCGCCCGCCACGATGGTCTCGTCGTCATAGCCGCGGCCGCGGAGGTGGTCGGTGAGGGTGCGCCAGTTGTCGGGGGCGTACCCGATCCCCCAGAGTCGTTGAGCGACAGCGTCAACGCCGCGGCTGGCCAGGTAGCGCTGCGCGTTGGTGCGGGGAAGCTGGGTCTGGAAGAACTCCTCGGCCTCGGTGGTCATCTCGATCAGTTGCTTCATCAGGCCGGAATCGACCGTGTCCGGGCGGTCGGGCTCGGTGAGGCTGGCTTGGATGGCCTCGGCGCCCGCGCGTAGGGCGGCGGCGCGGCGCCGTGCCGAGCCGGCCTGACGCCGCAGGTCCTCCGGTTGCGGCGTATCACCCACGCGCCGCCATGTCGGTTCGTCGGGGACCTGCATCAGGTCTCCTGTGCGTCCTGATCGTCTTTCAGCGGCCCGGTCGATGCGGCACGGTTCGAGCCGATGGGGGGCGAGGAGCGTTCGAGGGCCTCGATCCGCAGAGTGAGTCTCGTGACCACGCGCTGCAGGGCCGCCATTCCGGAGACCAGGTCGTTGATGGTGGCCTGCTGCTCGACGACGACCTGGAGGAGTTCGTCGTCGGCTGCAGCGGAGGGCGTCCGGTCCGGAGCGGTGCCCATCAGTCCCCCCGCCCGCCGGGCGACCGGTCGCCGAGGGCCGGTTTGGGTGCTGCTGCCGGCGGCGTGGAGAGCGAGGCCTGGGGGCTTTTGCGTGTGGTGTTCAGTTGCTTGCCGACCGAGCGCGGGAAGGCGGCCGCGGCGATCGCCGCGGCGTTGCCTGTGGGGAGGGCGGAGGTGCGTGTGGCGGGCGTGCGGGCGGGCGGTGGTGGTGTCGTTCCGGCGGCGTTTCCTTCGCGCTGGTCAGCGACCCATTGCGACCACGTCATCGGGCCGGTGTAGGCGTCATAGGCCTCCAGCTTGGCGGTGATCGGTTGGAGGACTGCCGGGTCGGTGGTGCGCGCCAGTTCACGTTCCCATTGCGGGTAGAGCTGGGCGGCTTGCTCGTTGCGAGGCGGTCGGCCGACCAGGAATTCCGCTTGGGCCCACGCGGGGTCGAACGGTCGAGAGGCGGGGTCGAAGCTCGCCGGGGAGGCTGCTGGGGCTGCATCCGGGGCAGGCCGGGGAACGGTAGGTTCTGGGACCGGCCCGGGCTCGGGCGGTCGCGCCTGCTCGCGCTCAGTGGGGTGGGCGATCGGCTGCTGAGGTGTCGACGTGTTCTCCGCCGGATCGGAAAGGGCTCGTAGCGTGTCGCGCTCAGCGCCTTCTTCCTGGCGTGGGGGGTGGTTCTGCTGCTGGGGTTCTGCGTTGGCAGGGCCGCGGCTGGCGGTCTGCAGGTCGTAGGTGCCCAGTGGCGCGGTCTGCTCGGGTGGGAGGTCGCCGCGCTGGTGGGCGATGTTCAGTTCGGCCACGTGGCGCACGAGCCGCAGGGCGTGCCAGCCGGCGCCGTGGCTGTCGCCTGAGGAGGCTTCCAGGCGGTCCATGCCGTGACGGGCGGTGGCCGAGGCGAGCTCACAGGTCCGCATCCAGGCGGCCCTCAGCGCACCGATTTCGGCGGCCTCGTCCTCGAACCGCAATATCCCCTGGTGAGCGCGGGCGAGCGCGGGCAGAGCGTTGTCCCAGACCTCCGATAGCCGCTGCCAGGCCCGAGTCCCGGTCACCTCGCCGCCGGCGCGGGGACCTGCTGTCAGCGCGGTGCGCAGTTCGGAGATCCCGGCGCGTGCCCGTGCCCGTGCGCTGCGGGCGGCGGCCGTCGAGCCGGCGGCCGGGAGACCCTCGGCGGCGTCGCGGGCTGCGAGAGCCTGCCCGCTTCGGGCGCGCAGCCCCTTCCAGGTCTGGTTCAGGTTGTCGAGGGTTTCCACGGTCCAGCCGGGCGGCAGGTTCCCCATCAGCTGGTCGGAGAAGTCGGCCGACCTGGTGTGCAGGGTCTGCACGCTCAGCCAGGCCGGGGTGTCGATCAATCCGGCCTTCTCCAGCCCGGCGGCGATCGCGCGGGCGGCTCGGGAGATCACCCGGGACACTCGGGCCCCCACCATGCGCAGGAAGCCGTGCGTTCGTACGTCGTTGGCGACCTCGCTGAGGTAGCCGCGGGGGGCGGCGGCGATCGCGTCCGCAAGGTTGCGGAACGCGGTGGTGACCGCCTTGACCTGCTGCCATTGCGGGGTGTCGTAGTACCAACTGGAGTGCGCGTCGGCGTCGCGAAGGGGCTGGTGCAGCGGCTCAAGACCGGTCGGAAGCGGAAGCGGCGTCCCCGCCGCGTGCGCGGCGGGGACGCGCTCGCGGGCCGCGGCTGAGTTGATCGCCGCGATGACGGGGTTGTCGGGCCGCTCGTCCGCCAGTGCCCGTTTGAGCTGTTCAAAGGCTCGGGCGACGCGGGTGGTCTCAGGCGAGGTGTAGGGGCCGCCCGGAGTCGGGTCGTCGCTGCTGAGATCACGGTCGACGCGTTCGGCCATGGACGCGAGCAGGTCCTCATACCCGCGCTGCAGGTCGGCGTCGGAGGGCTCCTCCTCAGCGTGATAGTCCAGGGCCGCGACGGGCTGGCGAGGTTGCGGCGGCTCGGCGGAAGCCCGGGACGGGGCCGCCAGATCGGCCAACGTCTCGCGGTCGAAATAGGGAAAGCCGACCTCTGGGGCAGAAGCCCTCCAGAGCAGTTCCCGGTGGACCTCGTCCATCCAGCGCCGAGCCTCGGGTGACCCCAGCTCGGAATAGACCTGGTCGATCGCGGTCTGCAGAGCGCGGAACCTGGTGGCCGCACGGTCGATGTCAGCAACCGGTTGGCCTCCGTTGCGATCGTCGATCAGGAGAAGGACCTGCTGAGCGTGGGCGGCGACGCCCCACGCACCCAATTGTGAAATCCCTTCCACGATTGCGTCGGGGGCGAGATCGGCCGGGTCGGTGAACGTTATGGGATGAGGCCGGCGCCCGCCGGCGAGCTGTTCCGGCTCCCCCGCCGCAGCGACAGGCTCCGGCTCCGTGGAACGCACGGTGTCCCGTGGCGGCTCGATGGTGGACCCGTCCGGAGTGGCGACGGTGCTCGCCAGGTCGCCGTCGAGCGGCCGCTCCTCTCCGCTCCTTTCGACGTGGGAGGCCTGCGGCTGCGGCTCGGGCGCCGCGCCGACGAGGGCAGCATCGACAGCTTCGGATCGGACGTCGGGGACGCCTTGCGTCACCAGCGGCTCGCTCACCGGTTCGGCTGTCTCGCTGGCGGCTGGCGACGGGACCGGTTGAGGACCTGCCTCGATGGGCGGCTGCATCGTCTCCCGTGGCGCTTCGATCCCGCCCTGGGTTCCGGCTGCGGGGACGGGCATGTCGAAAAGCGGGTCGAGCGGCAGCTCGGGCTCGGGAGGGAAATCGGGTCCCGGGTCGCCTTCGACAGTGGCGGCATCCCGCTCGTCCATCGCGAGCACCGGGGTCGGCGCGGGGGTCGGCTCCGGCCTGGTCGGCTCGGGGCGCTCGTCGGCGGGGCGCTCGGCGACCAGGACCTGGCCGGCTGGCTGTGCCTGCGCGGCAGCCTCCTGCGCCGGGGCTGGGCGAGCGACGGCGGCCTGCGCGGCTGCGGCCGGGTTGGTGATCCAATCCAGCGAGCCGAGCTCTATCTCAACCTTGGGTCGGGTGACCGTGACGTAGGCGAGTCGCCGCTCTTCCGCTGGCGGGAGGACCAGGTCGCCGGTCTCCTCGTCGGTGGTGGGGCCGTGGAAGTCGCCGCTGATGCGGACGCTGCCCCACTCTCTCCCCTTGGCCTTGTGCGCCGTGGACACGACCAGGGCGTCGGGGTCGGTGGGGTCGAGGCTGTCCTCGTCGACAAGGTCGGCGACAGTGTCGATCAGCCCCTCGGGGGTGTATCGCTCGACCAGCCGAACGAACATCTGCAGGGCCCGGCCGCCGTCCGGGTCGTTTTCAGCGGCGTCGATCACCTCGTTCCAGGTGCGGAATCGACTCAATTCGGGGTGGCTGGTGCCCCGGCCGCTACGCAGATCGATCGCGGCCTGGGCGATGTCCTCGATGGCTTTTCCGCCCCCGACCAGTGCGACCCGTTTGCCGTCGTTCATCGCGTCGATGACCTCGGCGACGGCGCCGGCGTTGGTTCGGGTCAGCACGGCGTCGGGGTTGTCGACCTGACCCACGCGGGTGTCCAGTGCCGGGTTGCCCCGAAGTTCGAGGTCGGCGCCGAGGGTGCGCAGGACGTCGTTGCCGAGCTGAGCGATCTGGGGGCCGAAGCGCCACGATTGGGTCAGCGGCAGGACGACGTCTGCGGGCCAGGTGGCCAAGGCGTCGACGGCGCCGGTGAATCCGTAGATGGACTGGTAGGAGTCGCCGACCACGATGGTCTGCGTGGGTTGGCGCTGCACGAGCTTGCTCAAGACCGGGTTGATGTCTTGCGCCTCGTCGAAAATGATGATGTCGGCGTCGATGACCGGCCGGGATTCGATCCATATTTTCCGGTAGTCGTCGTCCTCGAAATACAGCTCCCCATCGGGTGAGGCGATGTCTTCCCAGATGACTTGCGCGTACCGCAGGACCAGCGGAGCTAGTTCCTTATTCTGCTGTACCGCGATCGGCAGGTTCTCGGTGCTGACCTGGTCTTCTGCGCTGATCCGGTAGTGCTTGACCGTCGCGAGCGCCATTTGGGCGATGTCTTCTGGCTGGTATTCCTGCCCGTTGATGAAGCTTGGGCCGGTGATGCCCACGCGCGGCCCGATGATCGGGGCGATTTCCTCGGGCCAGCGCGCGAACCG
Source organism: Actinomadura napierensis (assembly GCF_039529375.1). Taxonomy (NCBI): domain Bacteria; kingdom Bacillati; phylum Actinomycetota; class Actinomycetes; order Streptosporangiales; family Thermomonosporaceae; genus Actinomadura; species Actinomadura napierensis. The sequence continues at coordinate 27,355 of NZ_BAAAMR010000050.1, read as the reverse complement.
CTGGGTGTTGCTGCCCCGGCCACGCTGGGTCTTTCGGGCACGGCGGATCTTGTCGGCCATCGGCCCAGCGTTCAGCGCCCTCCGCGCGATGGCATGCGAGGTGACGGCCGTGACGTTGCGGGGCATCGCCGCTTCGGCCTCTTCCATGATCGACCGGTTGAAGGCGAGGTAGGTGATCCGCTTGTCCGGGAGGGCTTCGGCGATGAGCCGCATCGTGGTCGTCTTGCCGGTGCCGGCGAGGGCGAGCACGGCGACGTCCTGCCCCTGGCGTACCGCCTCGATGATGGCGGCCTGCTGCTCGGTGGGTGGGAACCGCGGTTTGCTGGGCTCGGTGGTCAGGCCTTGCGCCGCTGCCTGCTGGTCGAGGTCGGCCAGGACCTGGCGGAGGGCGTCGGCGGCTTCTGGGACGCGGGCCGGGTCCCGGTCGTAGATCCAGGCCTGCTGCGCCTTGTCCCAGCTGAAGGCACGTCCGCGTGTCTTGAGAGCGGTCCTGATCTCGGGCGGGTCCCCCTTGAAGCGGGTACCGGTGACGCGGACCGCGCCGGGGGTCTCCTCGATGTGGATGCGGCTGCTCCAGTAGCCCGATGCACCGGCAGTGTCGCTGGCGGGCTCGACGGTCATCGGGTCTTGGCCTTCCTGGGAGACGGCGGCCGCCGGCGCGGCGCGGGACGGGGCGGGCGCGGGTCGGGCGGGCTGGACTCGGCCCGCCGTGCGGATGGCGGTTTGGAGGCTGCTCAGCGCTTGGCGGGCCCCGTTGCCGAAGTCACGTGGTGCTCGATCGGCGGCGAGGCGGTCGATCACGGCTGCGAGGCGGTCGACGTTGGTGCCGCCGTCGGTCGCTGCAGCCAGCAGCCGCAGGTACTCGCGGGTTGCGTGGGCTGGAGCGGGCTGAGGGTCGGCCCAGTTGAGTTCGCGCGCGCCCGGGCGGGCGTGGCGAGTGAACGCCATGCGGACCCGGTGCTGCGGCCCCGTCGCCCAGGTGGAGGCGCTGAAGTCGGTCGCCAAGCCGCGCGGTAGCAGCGCGGTGACGGCGTCTAGGAACTCCAATCGGGTGGCGTGGTCGTGGTCGCGGCCGGTGTTGGTGATGTCGACGGTGCCCGCCAGCGTGGAGGCGGCGGCAGCCGTGACTCGGTCGAAGCCATGTCGGATGACCAGGCGTGCCAGTTCGTGCGGGTCGTGCGGTGGCACGTCCAGTTCGAGCCGCTCGCGGCCGGTGAACGGCTCGTCGGGGTCGAGCGGCAGGTCGATGTCTTGGACGGCGCGGTGCAGGGCGCTGTAGGAGAAGGGTATGGCCGCCGGGTCGTAGGGCACCGCGAAGTAGGAGGTGCTCGCCACCGGGCGTCCGGCGCCATCGGTCCGGCCCGTCCATTTCTCCACGGCGATGCCGATGTAGGGGGCGCCGTCCTTCCAGACGTGGCTGAACGTGGTCCACGGCAGCTGCCCGGGGCCGGCCCGTTGGGCAGGTGGTTCACCGACAGACCACTGCCTGAGGATGTGCAGGAACTCGCCGCGGTCGAAAACGCCCTCAGCGCGGTCCAAGATCCGGTACTCGTCGTAGCTTCCGTCCGGCTTGCTCCACAGAGCCCATTGCGCTTCAAGGTTCATCGCTGATTCTCCGAAGCGGGGATGGCGGGCGCCTGCCGGTCGGGCGCGGTACTGGGCTTATCGCCGCCGCCGTTGCGGCTGTTCTTGGCGGCGGTTCTGAGCTGCGCTGTGATGCTGCGGGGCTGGCCGGCGCTGGCGACCTTCGCGGCTGCGAACGCCGGGCTCTCGACAGCGGGAGCCTCGACAGCGGGGGCCTCGGCGGACTGTGGGTCACCGTGCTCGGCCGCCGCGGGTTGGGCGAGTGCGGGTGTTCCGTCGCCGGGGCCCTCGGCGGTTGGGGCGGGCGCGGCCGGGGCCTGTGGGTCGGCAGCGTGATTGCCCGCCGGGTCCGGGTCTGGCGTCGTGAGCTGGCGCTGGAGGTCGCTGAGGCGGGTGCGGACCTCGTTGAGCCGGTCCTGGTGGGGGAAGGACTCACCGAGGAGGGGCTGGGCTCGTTCGATCTCCAGGCGGCAGGCAGGGATGTTCCTTTCGTGCCATTGCCGTTCGGTTTCCAGGTTGCTCAGCCGGTTTTCCAGCTGCCGGATCAGGCCGGTACCACCCGGCACGGTCTTGTGGTTGAGCCCGATCTCGCCGCCGTGCACGCCCTTGAGGGTCAGCAGGATGGTGGTGGGGCGGCGGTCGCGGTCCAGGTTGGCTTCGATGGGGAAGCCTCCCAGCGTCCCGATCTCGACCCTGCTCTGACGGCCGCGCGGGGTGGCGTCCATGGCCTTGGACAGCACGGTGCGCAGGTGGGCGCCGGCGTCGGTGCGTTTGGTGTGGCGGACCCCTGCGAGGGTCATGGTGAAGGCGTCGCCAGCGGTCGGCTGCCGCTGGGCGATGGCGCGGTCGATGTCGACGATGGCCTTCTGGGAGTGGCCGATGCCGTGTTCGGCCTGCCGGATACTCATCTTCAGGCCGTTTTGCTTGCGGGCATGTGCACGCTGACCGCGTACCAGCGACTTCAACTCCTGTTCGAGTTTATTCTTTTCGACCAACCGCATGTCGCCGGCCGCCAGGGCCGCAATCTCGGCATAACCGACCGTGTCCTCGTCCGGGACCTCGATCGTGCGAACCGTGGGGTCGCGGCGCTTCAGATGGGCGAGGAAGGCCGCCTTCATCTCGCACCGCTGGGCACGGATGATGTCGTAAGAGCCTTCAGTGATGAACTTACGGACGAAGATCACAGAGTTCTCGTTGCCGGGTCGGCGGCCGCGAGCAATTTCCTGGTCGTCATAGTCAGGCCGCCAGTGTGGGTGCATCTGGTAGATGCCGACCAGACGGCGCTGAAAATTGGTCCCCACACCCATTTTCTCAGTCGATCCAATGAGGACGTCGACATGGCCGTCGTTGCAATCGGCAGTGAGGTCCCTCTTCTTGCGGCTGTCGCTGCCGGTCTCATGGATGAACCGGATCCTATCGCGAGACATCCCGCCATCAACGAGCAGTTGACGCAGATGATCGTAGATGTTCCAGCTATCCGACGGCACACCCTCGTTACAGAACACGGCCAGGAGACTGCCGCGGACCGGGTCAGGGTCACCGTTGGCGTCCAGGTAGACGTCGTCGCGGTGAGCCTTCCATTCCTTCAGAATATCTTCAGCGACGGCCTCAACCTTTTGCGGATCGTCGGGGATATCAGGGATAGGGCCGTGATTTGGATCAACCAGCCGCAAGTCTTGCCCGGCACGAAAACCGTCACCGATGACGGCGACGCACGTGTCTTCACCCTTCCGACCGCGATTCTTCCGCGCGGCCGCGTACCGGTTCGCCAGGGCCCCCTGATAGTCGGTAAGTTCCAAGGTCGCGGGGACAACACGGACCTCGGGTTTACCGCCATCGATTGCAGGACGAGGAAGATTGATGTCGTCGGCGGTTTTGAAGTCGCTGAAGTGGTGAATTTCCAGCAGCATCTCGGGGACGTTGACCAATTCGCTTGTGCGGCTGACCGGCCCCCAGGTGTTGTCGCCCTTGAGTTCCAGGCGGGTCTTCTGGGTGGCGTAGGTCGCCAGCCACGAGTCGGCCGAGTAGAACCCTGCTTCCTTGAGACGGTCGGGCCTCAAGTAGCGCTGCAGAACGTGGTATTGCACGATCCGGTTGGTGATCGGGGTTCCGGTGGCGAAGGTTGCGACACGTTCACCGAAGCGTTTGCGAGTGGAGTGGAGTTTCATCTCCAGGTCGACGCATCGGCGGACGAAATCGATCTCCATGCCTTCGACGTTGGACGGAGTCCATAGATTGTTGTAGTCCTGGGACTCGTCGATCACAATGTAGTCGAACCCAGCGTGCTCCCACGTCAGCGCCGGATCCTTGTCGATCCCCTTCCGCTTCTTCTTCTGACGCCCCTCCCCCTCTTCCTCCTCGTCGTCTTCCTCCTCGTCCCCTTCGATGAACGCTTCGATCTTCTCTTTGAAGTTGATCAGGATGGTTTCTTCGTCTTTAACGCTGTCCTCTTCGTCCTGGTGGGCCCTGAAGAAATCCTCCGCGAAGTCGAGGTAGTCGCGGACACCTTCGGGGGTAAGGTTGATGCTCTCGAACGCACCGCGGGTGAGGATCACGGCGTCGGGGTTTTCCTGCATGCACCGGGCGATGAATCGCCGCTTGCCTTCACCGGTGAGTTCGCTGCTGTCAGCGCACAGCACCCGAGCCGAGGGATAGGCCCATAGGAATTCGTCGCGGACCTGGTCGAGCATGTGGTTCTTCACGCACATCACCGGCTTGTTGATCAGGCCGAGGCGGCGGAGCTCCATCATCCCGATGATCTGTTCCAGCGTCTTCCCGGCGCCCATGTCGTGGAACAGGCCGGTCGCCGGCTCGTGGATCATGCGCGCGACGGCGGCCTTCTGCCACCAGCGCAGGCTGATGTTGCGGTTGAGGCCCGGCAGCGACAGTTGCACGTCGTCGTAGCTGCGGAGCACGAGCGAGTTGAAGCGGTCGTTGTAGCGGCGGACGATCAGCGCGCCGCGGTCAAGGTCTTCCCAGATCCATTCGCCGAACCGTTCGTTGAGCTCCTGGGCCTTCTCCTGTGCCGCTTCGGTTGCCTCGGCGTCGACGACGGTGGTTTCCTCGTCGATCTTCTTGGTGATCTTGATGGCCTTCTGGTTGAGAAGGCGGCCGGCCAGGTAGGTGGCGTTGGCGTCCTCGGTGCCCCAGATGGAGGTGGACAGCACGCCCTTGGCCGCGCCGGTGACCTTCCACTCGCCGGCGGACGAGAGCGACACCTTGATTTTGGGAGCGTCCAAGGTCTCGCGCAGGAATTGCTGGACGTGCTCGGGGTCGACGATCACCGAGCCGAGCCGCACCTCGATCTCAGCGGGCCCCAGGTCTTCGGGAATGACACCGGTGAGCGCTTCGACGTTGACGCGCAACGCCGGGTCGTCGGTGGCCGCAGTGGTGGCCTGCTTGAGCTTGAGCCGTACGTCGCCGGACAGGTACTCGGCGGCTGGCACCAGCCGGTCCTGGGCCGGATCGTGGAAGACGAGGTCGCCCAGCTCCGCGCGAGCCTGCGACTCATCGTCCAGGCCCAGAAGATCGGCGATGACGTCCAAACGGACCTGGGCGTGCTGATCCATGCAGATCGCCAGCGCGTCAGCGGGGCTGTCGGCGATCTCGATGGGGGCCCGGGCCGGCATGACCGGTTCCCGGAAGATGTCGGTCTTGGCGGCCTGCCCCGTCTTGGGCGAGTACCGCTCCAGAGCCTGGACGCGGACTGCGAAGGGGTCGGTGCGGAAGCCGCCCTGCGACGGCCGCCGGCGGATGAGCCTGATCGCCTCGGGCGCGGCGTCGATGGCGATCGCGCGTCCCTCGCCGATCAGCTCCAGCCTGCCGCCCTCGACGCGTGCGAGGCCGGTGGCCACCAGCCGGTCCCGTTCGGCGCGCGCGGCGTTGCTCTGCCGCATCCTCAGCCGGCCGTCCTCGCCGACGGTGGCGAGTCCGTCGGCGAGCAGGCGCCCTTGCAGTTCCCTGGTCTGCTCCTCATCGCCGACGAGGACGAAGGTCCCGCCGGCGATCCGAGCGTTCCCCTCGGCCAGCAGCCGGGCCCGCAGCGCCTCCCCTTCCGGGGTCTTCTTGATGCTCGGTATCAGGTTGACGCGATTGATCGGGCCGTAGCGTGTGGCGTAGGCGTCGTAGCGTTCGTTGAGCCGGGCACGCAGCCGGTCCATCTCCGGCTGATCGGCGCGTTCCTCGGCGGCGAGCAGTTCCAGAGTGGCGTCGCGCAGACCACACAGGGCGCGCAGCTCGTCGGCCTCGGCCGCCGACATACGCGGCTCGTACGGCTCGACGGCCCCGTCGACGATCTGGGTGAAGGTGCCGTCGTCGCGTGGGGAGATGAAGCCTTCGGTCCAGGCGAGGCGTCCGTTCGGGCCTTCGAGTTCCTCCAGCGAGATCGGGTTCCCCATCAGGACCTGGTCGGGTCCCACGGACGGGACCGGGGCCGAAAGCAGTTCGTGCTCACGTGCGTGCTCGGTGATCTGCTGCAGTGCTTGGGCCAGCGCCGGAGCCGGGTCGCGGTCGCTACGGACCATCAGCTCAGCCTCGCGGCGCCCGGAGACGCCGAACTCACCCAAGACCATGTCAGGGTGGGTGGCGAAGTACTCGTTGATGGCGACGTTGTCGCCCTCGATCTGCTGGGTGGGCGCTTGCATCCAGGCGACCTGGCTGGGAGTGCGGCCGGGCTCGCGTCGCCGCAGGATCACCAAGTCGGTCACCACGTCGGTGCCGGCTGCCCTCTGATGAGCGCCGCTGGGCAGCCGCACGGCCCCGACCAGATCGGCGAGCTCTCCCATCTTCCGGCGGGCCTCCAGGGCCCGCTCGTCGGTGCCGTCCAGGGTGTACCGGGAGGTGATCAGGGCGACCATGCCCCCGGGAGCGACGAGCCGCAGGGACTTGGCGATGAAGTGGTTGTGGATGGAGTACTGGCGGCCCGGGTTGTAGCGGGCGTCGCGCAGCCGGAGCTTCCCGAAGGGGACGTTGCCGACCACGGCGTTGAACGAGGCCTCGGGCAGGCGGGTGGTGGCGAAGCTCTCTGAGCGGACGGTGGCGTCGGGGTACAGCGCCGCGGCGATCGCGGCGGTAGTGGGATCCCACTCGACGCCGACCATGGTGGCGTCGGCGGGGGCCAGGCCGATGAAGTTGCCGCTCCCGCACCCGGGCTCCAACACCAGCCCGCCGGAGAAGCCCATCTGCTCCAGGCTGGACCAGATCGCTTGGACCATCCCGGCATCGGTGAAGTGCGCGTTGATCGTGTTACGGCGTGCGGCGGCGTACTCGTCTTCGGTCAGCAGGTCTTGCAGTTGCTCTCTTGCCCAGGCGTACTTGACGCCGGGGCCGGGCTTGCCGTCAACGGTCTCGCGCGTGTCGAACACGGCCGGGACGGCGCCCCATCCCGACCAGCGAGCCAAGATCTGCTGTTCCTCGGCGGTCGCGGGCCGCTGCTGCGTCTGCAGCTCGCGCACCAGCTTGACGGCCTCCAGGTTGGCACGGATGCGCGCCACCGGCCCGGAGGGCGCCAGATCGTCCTGTCCGGACGGCACGAACCGGGACGGTGCGGGCTCGGCGCCGTCAGCGGCCTCCGGGGGGCTGGCTTCCCCACCCTGCCCGGTCCCCGGCTCGGAGCCATGGCCATCCTGCTCTGGGGCAGGCTCGGCGCCGTCGCCGGCGTGTTCATCGACCTCGCCCGGCGCTGTGTCGGTATCCGGGCCAGGCTGCTCTTTTTCGGAGTGGCCGGTGCTCAGCTCATCAGCTGAGCGATCCTCTCCTCGTCCTCCGGATCCACCAGCAGCAGGTCCCGCGCGATCTGGTTCTCGGCCAGTTGCCGCGCCGTCGCCAGGCGCGCCAGCTTCTCCTGATACGTCTCCCCCGCCGGGTCCTCCCCCGCCAGTGAGTCCGCCAGGCTGTCGACTTCCTCGGCTGCGGTCTCCCCCAGGAGCTGGAAGAACTCCTCCGGATCGCTCAGCTGCTGGTATCGGTCCGGCAGCCATTCCTGCCAGTGCTTTTGCGCCTTGATCCCGTACTTGTTCACCGGTTCTCTCCTGCTGGTCGCGCGCCTGGTCACCATCTTGCCGAACTCTGGCCGCCGGTCGTTGCAAGGCGTCGTCCGCCGAGTGCTCGCCGGGGACATCCACGGCGTCCGGAATGGCCTCTGGAGCTGCGTCCGCAGGTGCGTCCGGGGACGCTGGGTCCTCACCGAAGTCGAACAGGCTCCCCTGCAGGGCTGCCGCTGAGTCGTCTCCTCTGGACCGACTGCTGTCCCTGCTATCCGCACCGCGGTGGCGCTCCGGGACGGCGACGGGCTCGGGCGCGTCAGCCGATGCCGTCAGCACGGGACCGGGGGCCTTGAAGACCATCGGCCATCGGTCGGCGGCTTCGGCGGTGGCCTGCAGCCGGGCCGCGAAATGGACTCCATGACGGCGGAGCTCACGTAGCTGAGGCAGCAGCAGAGGGGCGTGGGTGTAGCCCTCTGCCTGCAAATTCTCCAGAAGGACGTGTGTGCGCTGGGCCAGGGCGGTGAAGCGACTCAGGACCTCGGTCCCGTCGGCGCCGAGAACCTTTCCCGGGATCACCAGAGCCGCCAGTGCCTTGGCGTCCGAGCGGGAGTCCTCCGCATCGGAGATCATGTGCCGCCAGGCGGTACTCCGGTGCAGACGACTGAATGCCTCCGCCACTGGCCGCAGCTCATTCTGAGCCTCGGGCCAGGTGTTGTAGGGCTCCCCGGACGGGAGTTGAAGCTCACGGTCCGCCGAGGCTTCAGCCTGCGGCGCAGGCTGGGCATCGCTCTGCGCCGTGGGCTCTTGCCCAGGCGGATATTGCTCAAGCCGGAAGGGGCGCCCGGCCAGCGCCAGTCCGCGCGCCAAGGCGCGGACCCGCGCGTCGCGGGTCTCAAAGCGCCAACGCGAGTTGGTCTTCCAGCACCCCAGCGATGGCGCCCACAGGAAACCGCCCGCTTTCAGCAGCGCATGGACTTCGCCGCCCTTGGTGACGCGACCGTGAACGATGGTCTGTTTGTTGTTGTGCTCGATCCAGATGGGCTCGGGCGCACGCTGCTCCGGGACCTCCGCGGTCTCCGCCGCCGGCTCATCGGGAGCGGTCGTGGCGGCGACCTCGGCCAGGAGGGTGCGCAGCTGCACGCCCTCCTCGTGCCGCATCCCTGCGACGAGGCGGGCTTGATGCTGGACGGCGTGGGCCCACAGCCCGTTGGCGGCAACTGCGACCGGGCCGCGGTTCGCGTCGGCGATGGCCTGAGCCTGGTCGGCGAGCCGCCGGTAGCGGTGGACGTGACCGGCCGGGCCTCCGCTGGTATCGGTGGTAGCGAGGTCGACTGCTGCGGCCAGTCGGGCAAGCCCTTCGCGGTCGGACAGCCCAGGCTCTAGCGCACCGATCTGCTCGTGCGCGGCACGGACGGCGCCTTGGGCGGCCCAGACCTCCTGGGCGCTGCTGTAGCTCGCCGCTGAGGAGACGATGTCGGACACCTCAGCCGAGGGCCTGCCGGACAGGCTGGATTCGTGGGCTCGGAGGCTGATCGCCAGCTCTCGGGCGTACCGGGCCAGCGGTGTTCCGCGATGTGCATCGCCGTGGGCGAGGTCGAGCACCGCCTCCAGCGGGGCGTGCAGCGCGGCGGCGTCTCGCTCCCAATCTCCTGTCGCAGGCTGCTGCAGCCGAGCGAGACTGCCAGCGAGGACATCGGCCTCGGCGGCCGCGAGGTGACCACCGTGGACCTGCACTGCCTCCTGCATGAGCAAGGCGAGCCGAGCAACAAGATCGTGACCGCGCTCAGCTTGCTCCGCGCGTGTGTAGAGAGAGCTTCTACCCCAGCCGACTCCATCGACGGTCATCTGGTCTGCGGCCGAGGTGATGTCGTCGAGCTGTTCGTCGAGACTGCGGCCAGCGGGAGCCGACTCCGGGTCGGCGGTGAACAGGGCCGGAGTCGGCTCAGAAGCCTGGGGGTCGACAGCGAGTTGATGCTGCTCGCCAGGGGAGCCGGGAACGGGGCGCATGAAGCCCTCGTCCAGCATCTGGGCGATCAGCTGGGGAAGGCTGCCTTGCCGCAGATCCTCCAGTACCCCTTCCCCAGGCCTGATCGGGCGAAGCAGGTGCACCGCATGCGTCGGGCCACCGGGGGGCGGTGGATCGTAGGACCGAAACCGCAGGTCCAAGCCGGTGATTGGCTCATAGCCGTCCAGCCCTGTGATGCCGCCCGGGAACATCCGGACGGGCACGGCCTCTGCACTGCTCTCGGATGCCGGCGCGTCGGCCTCGAAAAGAGCTTCCGGTCCTGGGTCCTCCCCCGGAGTGGGTGGCTGCGGATCGACGGGCGGGGAAGGCTCTTGCGAGTCGGCGACGTTGCGCTCGGCTGATTCTTCCTGGTCGGCTTGGCTCGCTTGAGGTCCCGGCCGGGTGCGCTCAGGACGCGTACCTTCGGTGAGTTCTTGGTGGGCGCGGATGAGATTCCATGCAGCACGCCGGGCGCTCTGGTTCAACAGGTCGCGATACTCCGAGCCGCGGCTGAAGTAGCGCTGCGCCAGCGAGGAGATGTCGTCGATCCGGTCGCCGACCGTGTCGATCTGCCCGATCAAGTAGTCGGCGAAGACATCGTCGAAGACGATCCCGAACGACTCCTCATCGTTGGCCACCGCAGCAAGGCGTGACCTTCGGTCGGTCACCGCGCCAGTGAAAGGAACGCGCAGATCATCTGCCGCCGTGACGTCGATCCATCGCACGTCGTTGTCGTCGATGGTGTCGAGGTTCCCAGCGAGCCGCGCCATGGCCCGCTCGTTGCCTTCTGCGGCCGTCAGGATCAGATTCAACAGCAGCGGCTCGGCGGCGAGTCGCGCAAGGTCGGCGTTCTCAGGATCGCCGCTGCCTTGGTCCGTCGCGCTGGGGGCAGCGGATGGTTCGCGATCTGGAAGAGAGTGCTCGGGCGCGGCCTCCGGCGCGGGATCGGCCGCCCGCTCCGGCTCCGGCTCCGGCGCGGGCGCGGGCTCGGGCGCGGCATCGGCCGCCCGCTCCGGCTCGGCTACCCGCTCCGGCTCCGGCGCGGGATCGGCCGCCCGCTCCGGCTCCGGCGCGGCCTCCGGCTCGGGCGCGGTTTGCTGACGCTCGGCTGCTGTCTGCAGCACCTGGACGTGCGGGGCACCGTATTGGCGCTCTTGGAGCCAGACCTGCTCAGGGCGGGGCTGCCTGTCGGTGCCATCTCCGTCGTGCTCGGCCACGCCGTCGACCCACCATCCGCTGTTGGGATGGTGCTGGACGGTGCCGACGACGATGGTGCCGGCGCCGCGGTTGACCCGTACCAGCGCTCCTTCCATCGCTGGGTCGAAGGGGATTGCTGACTCCAGGCCGTGCGGGGTTCCTCGCGCCGGCGTGCCGAACTCATCAAAGCCGCGGCGTTCCAGCATTTCGACGAGGGTGTCGAAGGTGTCGTGCTCGGGGTCGGTGTGGTCGAGTTCGGCGCGCAGTTCCGCGTCGCTCATCGCGGCGTAGCGGGTCCGCTCTGCCACGTCGTCGCGGTCCATGGACGGGTATCCGGCGCGCCGGGCCTGATACTCGAGTTCGTCCGCCAGCTGCAGCAGCCACCAGCGCTCCCCCTGCATGTCCGGCAATCTGGGGAGCGCGTCCCGTACGGCCTGGTGCATGCGGGCGAACGCCTCGACGCCCTGGTCGACGTCGGCGAACCAGCGGTCTTCGCGAGGCGGGTTGTCGAGAATGGCGAAGACGGCTGGGAGGGTGTCCGCGACGTCGTCGGCGCCGAGCCCATGAAGCGCCTCTGTGAGGCGTTCCAGCGTCAGACTGTCTGCGGCAAGGGGCGGCAGTTCGGCTTGGTCGAACTCGCTGGCCTGTGGATCGAGATCGGCCGCGCCAGGCTCGCGGATCGGCGCAGGTTCGGGCGCCGGTGTCGGCAGGGCCGATGCGCTCGGGGAGAGGGCCGGGGGCTGCGCTGTGGTTGCTGGGGCGGGTGCGTCCTCGGCTGTCCCGTCCGGGGCCTCTGTTGTTCGCTCCGCGGCTTCCGTGTCGGGTTGCGGGCTGGAAGGCGGCGTGTCCCGTGCAGCGGCTTCGGGAGCTTTCGCGGGTGCGGCTTGGGTGGTGGCCTCTGGCTGATCCGCTGCTTCGTCGCGCGCTGGGCGGTCCGTCGGGTCGGTGCCGAGTTGGGGTTCTGGTTCGGGCGGGAGCGACGCCGGCGTGTCGGCAGCACGGGCTGCTGTTTCCGGTGCGGTGGTGGCGGGCGGGATGGCAGCCTCGTCGCCTGCCCGCGCGGAGGGCGGTTCGGGTGGAGGTGCCACGGGGGATGAAGCGTCGGACGCTGGGTCCGCGACATCGGTGGGGGCCGCAGTGCGGTCACTGGGCTCGGCTTGCTCGGACGGGCGGGCTGCCTCGGCGGGCTGAGCAACCGGATCGGCGACGGCCTCAGCGGGCGGAGCGGGGGCGGACGGAACGGATCGGTCTTGCCCTGCGGTGTCGGGCCGGGGGGCGGTCGATGTCGACGTGAGGTCCTGGCGCGGTTGCGCGGAACGGAGCGTTTCTGCAACCTGCCGGGCGTCGGCGTCGGTGGCGACGGACACTCCGAATCGCGCCTGGATCTGCTCTTGGAGGTGAGTGACGGTCCACAGCTTGGCCGAGCCCTCACTCCAGCCGGCGACGTACCGCCATAGGGTGGCGGCTTCGGTCGCGGTGGCGTCGGCCCACCAGGCGTCGTCATAGCGGGCGCGTAGTGACGCCTGCTGGAACACGTGGATGCCGTCTTCGCCGCGCACGTCGGCCTGGGCGGCTTGGATGCGCAGTCGCGTGTAGTCGAGTCGTTCCCGGATGACCGCAGCCCGGTTGGCGTGCATCACGATGCCCTCGGCCGTGGCGAAGTCGAGAGCGGTGATGTGGTCGGAGAGCTCCTGAGCGAGGCGGTGCTCTTCGACCAAGAGCGCGTCCAGCAGTTCCTCGGCGGGTGCCGGCGTGCTGCCGTTCAGTATCTGTTGCCGGAAGTCCCCGACCGCCTGTGCGGCCTCGGAAGCGTGCTCTCCGCTGATGGTGGTGGTGGGTTCGACGGTGACGTCGCCGCCCGCGTACGTCTCGACAACGAAGCGGTCGGTGAGCCCATCGGCTGGTGCACCGGCTTGTTGGCCGAGCCGATCGGCGTACTCGATGAGCCATCGTGCGGCGAACTCGCCGTGACTCATCCCGGGCGGCGGCGCTACCTGGATTTGCTGGGCGGCCACCGTGCCGGTTGCGGTATCGCGAATGACGAAGGAAGCTGTGCGGGCATCGGGCTCTGGAGCGGGAGCAACGCCGCGGGCGCGCGCCAGCAGCGCGACCACCTCGCGGCCCTGCAGCCGCACGTCTCGGACGTCGATGCCATATCGCTGGCTGATCTGCTCGCGCAGGTGCGCCATGGTCGCTTGCGCGAACCCCTCACCGACCGCGGCCCAGCTGGTGGTCGCTTCCCAGACGGCGCCGATCTCCTCAGGAGTAGCGCGAGCCCACCACTCATCGAGGTAGGCCTGCCGCATGATCGGCGCGGCGAGCGTGAGTTCCGCGTCGAGATGCCGGGCGTAGGCCAACGCGGTGGCCGCACCGGTGGCCTGCGCGATCTGAGCCTCGGTGGTGCGCCGCGCGGCCCGCCGTTCCCCGGCCCGCAGTGCTCCCCGAATGGCCTTCTGGACCCTGCCGCGCAGCGTTGCCACCCCGCACCAACCTCCCGAATTTGATGCACCTGGATGATCGACGACCATTCTGATCACCAATGGGTAGGGTGAGGCCACCCTTTTGCCGCGAAATCTCGCAACAGGTTCCCCACACGCCCAGTGATGTGGCTGTTCGGAGCGTCAGTCTCCGCGGCCAGTGCCTCTCGGGTGCATGCGTGGCCACGATCGTGGCGCGCGGTCGCCTCGCGAACCGAGCCCCTGCCTCTTGGCTCTGCTGCGGCGGATTCCGCCGCTGGCGGGCCGCTCGTGTTGCGGCCAGGCCTGGCGGGACGTCCTAGCGGCCCGCACTGCCTCCTCAGCGCCCGGGTCGCTGTCGGCGATGTCTCGCAGCGCCGTGGCGTCCATCAGGTCCTCGGCCGCGCTTCCCCGCTCGGTGGCGGCCTCCCTGTGCAACTCGCCCGAGGTGGGTGAACCCGGTGCGCCCTCCCGTTCGACAGCGGCCGCATCGTCGCGCTGAGCCTCATCCCCAAGGTTCGCCGCGCGTCCCTCGCGGTACTCGGCCTCTCGCTCATCGGGACCCTTGCGGCGATCCACGATGCCGGCCGCGTCGAACGCGCCAAGCGGTGCACCGGTGGGATCGGACAACTTGATGATCAGACGTCGCTCGCGGGCGGCATCCAGGTCTCCGGCGAAGGTGCCGAGTTGGCGCTTGGCGAAAGCTGCCAGCGACTCGTCCCGGGGGACGCTCTCGACTCCGCTGGCCTCCACCGTGGCGGCCGAGACCGTGAAGGAGTCGCCCGTCTGGGTTGCTTGTCCGGGCCCTTCGACCCGGAAGGCGACGATGCGTTCACCGCGTCGTTCGGCCTGGGCTCGCTGGACCTCACCCGACACCTTGGCGAACGAGGCGCCGGCGCCGACGTCGACGCCGTACCGCTGCAGGATCTGCTCTTGCAGATCGGCGCGCATTCCGTTCTTGGCCGCGCCGTCCGGCCAGCCCCCAACGTGGGTCCACGTGCCCGCGATCTCCTCTGCGGTCGCGGTATCCCACCATTCGGGTTCCAGGTCGCGGCGGAGGATTGCGGCCTCATTCACCACGGCGACGTCCTCGCCGAGCAAGTCCGCGTTGATCTGGTCGATCCGCAACTGCAGTTGCTCCAGCCTCCTGGTCACCTCGGCCATCGCCGCGTCGTGTTCTTCGACCGACATGCGGGCGCCGTCTCGGGTGGGCGGAGTGGTTCGAGGATCGGCGCCCTGGCGGAGCGCGACCTCGTCGGCGAGCGTCTCTCGGGCAGCTGCCAGCCGCGGGTCGGCTTCGCGGAGTCGCCTGAGTTCGCGGCGCAGACGTTGACGCTCCACCAGGTGGACATCGCGGGCCGCTTCGACCGGGGCCTCTGCCGTGCCGGCCAGGACGTCTCGCGCCCATTCGTCGTACTCGATCCGTGTCTCGACGGCTTGGTCGTCACGCAGCATCTGGCGCCGTTCGCCGCCCGGGCGGCTTCCGTCGTAGACGTCGATGACTAAGCGGCCACTCGGCTCGGTTCCATCGTTGCGGGCGGCACGGAACTCGGTCAGCTTGTCCGCCGCGACCACCCTCAACGGCAGCCGGTCGTCGACGTCCATGGAGAGCGTTCCCCGCTCCACTGTGGAACCGTCAGCAGTGTCGTAGATGACGAACGAGACCTGCCGCTCGGCTCCCTGGGGGGCGGCGAGGATCTCAGCGGCCAGGGTGCTGTTTACCGGCTCGTCGGGCATGTCCACGTTGAACCGGTCTTTGATCAGCTCACGCAGTCGCTGCTGGGTGCGGCGCCCCATCGGGTCGCCATTGCGCGCCCACCCGCCCGTCACCTCCCACGCCATGCCGATCTCGGCTAGGCCGGACGCGCCGGCTTGGTCAGCGGAGACGCGTTGCCACCACCGCTCATCCCAGACCTGCCGCATGATCGGCATGTCGCCGTCGCGAAGCGCCTTGATCCGGTCGCGGTCAGCCCGCTCGGCGGCCTCGGCTGCGGCTTGCAGGGCGCGGGCCTTCTCGGCTGACCGCTGCGCCCAGGCAGTCACCACCTCGGTGGCAAGAGAGGTGATCGCCTGTATCTGTGGTCCGACGTTTCCTGCGATCCCCTCACCGGGCGTGGACGCCGCTTGGACGAAGCTGCTGAATTCAGTCATCGTGCTGCGCTCCCTTGTGTCGCCGATGGTGCTCGCTGCGCTTCGACTCCGGCGCTAACCCCGGCCGAACTCTGGTCCCCCTCGGCCCGGCGCGGGCGGCGTGTGGGGCGGCCGCCCTGGCGCAGGGATGGGCGTGATCGATCCAGCAGAAGGTCCGGGCCGCGCTGTCCCCGGTGCCGCCGCCAGCCGTGCCGCAAGGCTGGATTGCAGGTCGGTGAGTTCTCCCCTCGACACCCGCGCCAGGGCCATTGCGTGCTGTGCCTGGCCGCGAGCACGATGTGCTTCCTGCAGTGCCTCGATCATCCGGATCATCTGCTGCAGCAGTACAAGCTGACCGGTGATACCGCGGTCTCCGTTCGATGCGGCAAAGCAGACCATCGCCACCCCGCGCAGGTCTCTGATCGAGCCCTCTCGACGAGCACGAGGTTGAGCTCGGGTGGTCTGCGCTGACCGCGCCAATGCGTCCGCTGCAGCCGCCAACGGGCCCGGACGGTCCGCCTCCAACTGGGCCGACCATGCCGCCAGAACTCCCGCCACCTCGCGAGCAGCACCCGCCCACAGCGCGGTGTCCTCGGGCGCGATGGCGGCGAGCTGCTGCCGGACGCGCCCGACCGCCTGGGCGGCCTCCTGCCACACCTGTGGTCCGTAGGTGCGAGAGGGGCGACGAGCGCGCCCGGCCGGCTTTCCTTCCGTCCGGCTCATCGTGCCGCGCGCGGCGGTTCGATCCCATTCGTTGAGGGCGGCTCGCTGCTCGCTTTCGGTCTCCCAGTCCGGCCACTGCTCCCGCAGTCGTGTCAGCGACAGATCGGGCGCCAATCGTCCTCCACCGAACCACAGCATCGGCTCGGTCTTGCCAGCCTTGGGGCCTGCCTGCTGGGCCGTCTTGACGGGATGCTTGCTGTCGGGATGCAGCGCGACCGAGTACCCCACGACCTTGGTCCGGTCGCCCTTCTCGTAGCGCGGCCGTGGGATCACGCCCACACCGCGGAGACGCTGGACGAAGTCGGCCTCGCTGGAGGCCGCACCGGCGGCTGCGCGGACGGCACGAGCCAGCCGGATCCGATCGGGCTCCGCCTTGGTGGGGTCGCGTTTGACGCGCTCGATCTCGCTCCGGCTCAGGCCCGGCATGCCTCCGCCCTTGCGGCCCGGGACCGCCTGCAGGCCGAAGCGGCGTTCGAGATCAGCGGCGATCGTGCTCATCCGCACCCGGTCCCGGAAGATGCTGGCGAACGTACCGTCCTCGCGGACCAGATTCACCGCCAGGTGCACATGCTCGTTGCCGTTGACGGACTTGCCGTGGTGGACGGCGACCCATCGGCACGGCGCCCGCCCGGAGTCATCGTCGAAAGCCATCTTCTCGACCACGTACCGCACTGCCTGGGCCCACTGTTCGTCGCTGAGCTTGCGTTCGTCGGTGGACTCCTTCGCGGACAGGGAGAGCGAGAGATGCCAGACGTGCCCGCCGCGCATCTCGACTCCCATCGCCCGCCGGTGCGAGTCCATCGCCTGTCCCAACTCCACGACGGCGGCGCGGTTGGTCGCGAGATCCAGCGGAGTTCCGTCATCCACTCCGAGAGTGTCAGCGGCCGCTATCACGCGCTGATTGACGTGCTCGTTGTGGCGGCCAGGCCCGGCCAGATACAGGAGCAGTCCGACGGTGTTGTCGCCGCGCTGCGGAGACACTTTGGCGATCATCGCGACGTCCCGGACAGCTTGTCGGTCGCCTCGCTCAGCCGCCCCAGTGCACGCGCAGCCGCGTGCATGGTGGCCGTCACCTCTTGGGGTACTTCTCCGGACGCATTCGCCGCGCGGGTGAGCTGGTTGAGGTTGCGGCCGATCGCTGCAACGAGACGACGGGCTCCCGCGAACTCGGCGATCAGCCCGCGTCGCTCGCTGGCTGTCTGCTCGTCGCCAGCCAGCGCAGCTTCGATCATGAGCCGTTGCATCGAGACGCCGGCGACCTTGGCGCGTGCGGCGATCTGCACCTTCTCCTCGTCGGTCATCAAGACTTTCACTACGTTCTGCCGACCGCCTGGTGCGCGCTGGAGGCGAGTGACCTTGCGTGGCCTGCTCGGCGTCGATTCGGCGGCCATCGTCCCCCCTTCCCCAGCGGAGCGACCCCATGATCAATGGGGACATCACCCGACACGGTAGGGAGGGTGATCCTTTGGGCACCAGCCCCAAAACGCGATCAGGTAACCTGATCGCCTATCTTGCTCCTGCTCTTGCTCCTGCTCTTGCTCCTGCTCCTGGAGCGTGGGGCGGCAGGGGCGCTCTGGACTAGTGTCCAGTTGCTCTTTCAAGTGAATCCTTCACGTTCGCAGCTCACTTTGCAGAGGCCGTTACTCATCGAGCGAAAACGATCGGCCGTCTTGTCGGTTTCCCTTTCACTCACGGGGTGATGATCACTACGATTCGGCCGCATGAGCACCGAACAGAGCAGCGATGTGCAGGATGCGGCGCGAGCACTGCTGGAGCGTCAGATGCAGGACCGTCTAGCGGTCATCGATCGGCTGATCGAGAGCCAGGCAGCCGAGAAGCAGCTCGACCACCAACTTGCTGTGATCAGGCAGCAATGGCATGGCGAGTGGGCGGAAGCACTCCGGCTCGGTTGGTCAGAACAGGACCTTCGAAAGCTGAAGCTCCGTACTCCTCCGGACCTCACCGGGAAGCCCATGCGCAGGGCTAGAGGCGCCCGGGGCGCTGCAGCACGTTCGAGTACTGGTGATGCTTCGTCTCCGACCGTAGATGGCAGCGGGCCTTCTGCCCCGCCCGCTGTGGACCTCGCTGCTGGGCCTCCTGCGACTCCAAGGCCGGCCAGCTTCACGTGATGAGACCAGTGCCCTCAGCTTGCTCGTCGGCGGGGCGCTATGAGCGCTCTACGTGAAGGGCATCCTTGCCGCTGGCGCCTCATGCGGAGACGCTGAACGCCGCAGCGCCCCCTGAGCATCACCTTCATGCTCAGGGGGCGCCAATAGGGGGGCTGGCGCGGCTACACCCGTCCCTCAATGAGGGCTCTGTGGGATTTCATCAGCCCGTCCGGCAGGGCGTCGACTGAGAACCATGCCGCCTCCAGGATCTCGGCCGCATCGAGTCGCAGCCTGCCGCCCCGAAGCTGGGCCTCGTAGGCCACCTCGGCGCGAAGTTTGTAGCCCGAGGTAACGCTCACCAGTCGGCCAACGGTGACGTCGAGACCGGTCTCTTCTTTGACCTCTCGGACGATGGTGTCCTGCCACGTCTCCGACTTGTTGGCGTAGCCGGTGGGCAGTCCCCACTGCTGTCCCTCGCGCCAGAGCCGGTGGCGAAGAAGGAGGATGCGGTCACCGTCTCGGACCACGCCGGTAACGCCGATCATGAACTTCGCGTGTGCCAGCCAGAGGACTCGCCACTGAAGCGAACCCCGCATCATGCGCCACAGGCGCGCGCTGACGTGAGCCATGAAACTCTCCTCGGTTGTGCCATGGTCGCCCGGCCTACCGCAGGCCGGGTCACTGCTGGGGGGTGGTCCTGGCGGAAGCCGATGGCTCCCGCCAGGACCGGCTGAACGTCGGCGCTCTACCGCTGGAACATCTCAGCGAAGGTTCGGCCGTGGTGATCCTGAAGCCATCGCGACACCGGTCCGCGCTCCCCAGTGAGCATCGCGCGGTAGAGGACCTCGTGAAGGTGCATCGCCTCGTCCCGCCCGACCTCATTCAGGAAGGCGGCGTAGGGCGCGGACACGAGGTTGTCGTAGAACGCCATCCTCGCCAGGTAGAGGTCGGTGCCGGACAGCACTTCGGCCTTGTCCCTGCGGCGCAGAGCGCTCAACTCCGCGTCGTGGTCGGACTGGTCGAGGGACCCGACCAGGTCCCGGAAGGCGAAGCGGTCAACGCCGGAGAACTGTGCCTCGGTGATGCCGAACATCTCGGCCACCTGGGCGGTGATCTGCCGAGCCGTAAGGTCCGTTCCGCCCTCCATGATCACGCCCAGATTGCGGGCCGGGCGGGTGTTGCGCGACTCCTCCGGCGTGGGCGCGTCCGCCTTGGAGTAGGAGGTTCCGTCCAGGTCGCGCGAGTTGTAGCCGTACCGCGTCCGGTAGACCACTCGCGCACTCGGGTGCAGGACGTAGCGACGGTAAGAGGACCAGTGCCCTCCACCGTCGTGAGCGTAGGACCGGATGAGGTCCAGCGCCCTCAGTTCGGCCGGGACGGGCCGCCGACCGGACAGGTCACCGTACATGGTGATCACTGCTCCAGCCTGCCAGTGCCGGTAGCCCTGATAGGGCCGGTGGAAGCCACCGAAGTCGCCCGGAACGACCGACTTCCAGCCCACCCAGAAGCGGGTGTGCGAGAGCAGGTCCGTGATGCCGTAGTCCGCGAACTTCTCCGCGATGAGCCGCAGGCCCGCGCGGACGATCACACCGTGCCCCCCGAGCTTTCCGACCGCCTCGGGCAGAGTTACGAACGAGACGCCCGGGTGCTCGGCCCCGAGGTCTGCCGCGCTTCGCAGTGCGGCAAGCCGGTCCCGAACCTCCTGCTGATCGGCGAAGGTTCCCTCGAATCCTTCGTTCGGAGTGAGGATCATGCGTCCTCTCCCTTTCGTACGGAACGTGTGGTGGGTGTCGGTCGGGTGCCATCCCTTCCGACATTTAAAATACTACATGAAATTAACGCCATGGGCAACAGCGATCCCGCGTTCGACCGAGAACAGAACCGACTCGGTGAGGGCTCTACTGCGCGCCCGGCACGCCCTCACCGCATCAACTACAAACGGCTATGCGATGAGGTTCAAGCTCCCTAGCGAGCGTCGGCAACGACTACTGAAACGCCCTAGTGAAAGCATCCGCCGGGTATGGAGTAGGTCAGGCAGCGGCCCGGCGCGGACGATGCTTCCTGGAGCATCTCCCTCCCCTCGCTGAGAGCTTGAAGAGAGGTGTCGGAAGCCCAGCAGACGAACGCCAACATGAGCACGTCGACGATGAAGAGGCACTCTCCCCGAACCGGGCTGAAAGCGTTAGCGCCACACAGGCAGCCGACCATGAGCGACCACCTGCCGTTCCCCCCTCTGGCTCTCGGGGACGCGCTAGCTGGCATGAGGGCAGGCCGTACCCGGTTCAGTCCCAAATCGCCGGAGGCTACGGGATTGCTCCCTCCGCGCCGGCTGGTGCATCGCAAAGGAAGGTTGCCGTTCCGGTCCGGCGCGCCTCCGAGAGCGCTCGGACCCGGGTGAAGAGGCGCGTGCTCATCGTCCGTTGCCAAGACTCCAGAGACTGGACTTGCCAACTCACATGCTCACCGGGATCGAGGACGATCTGCCCAAGCTCCGCTTGGGTGAGCACGCCCCCGTCGAAGACGAACCCGATCTTCGCGCAAGGCCACCCTGATTGTGGCGCGAGAAAATGCGTCAGTAGCAGCCTAGGAGGTCCCTGAAATTCCAGGCCTGTCTCCTCGCGGCACTCACGGACGGCCGTGGCGAACGGCGTACCGTCACCATGCTCAACATTGCCGCCGGGCAGTTGCCACGCTTCCGCCTTCGCCGCAGAGCGTAGGGCTAGAGGGTTCCCGGTTTCATCGGTGAAGTAGAGGGCTGCATACATCGTGGCGTTCGGCAACGTTTGGACGTACTGCTCGGGCGGCAGCCAACTCACGGAACCTCTCCTAATCGACGACGGAACCCTGCGATCTCCTCATGAGGCTAGCGTCGTCCGGGCGTCGCTCGCTGCAAACCTCTCGGCTGCTCGTTGTGCTCGACGGCGCCCCCCTTGCGCGTGGCAGCGAGTCGGCCTGTTCAGCACCCGAGCCGCCACAGCTCGGCTGCTGGGGGCCTGGACCCCAAGCTGGCCAACGCGCCGAACAGGGACGGTACCGGCCGTGACGAAAGCCGGTGCCCGTGACGGGAAGCGGCACTTGGCACCAATCCCGAACAGGATCGATAAGAGCTGTCTGCGCATAGGGGCACGCGGCGGCCGTGCCCAACATCTTGGAGCACGGTGATTCGTGTCGCGAGGACCTCTCCTGGATCGCCGGACTGTCTGTGCCGCGCATTACGGTGGCGTGGTCGGGGCCGTTCCAGGCTCCGCTCCACCGATGAGGGCGGTCGCTGATGGGGAAGCGAAGTTCTCGGCGGAACCGGCGAGAGCCGGTCCGGCGTCCGATCGTCGTCCGCGCGTCGGAGCGGTCAAGCAGCCCGGTCCCCGCGGCCCGGCGGGGCATCGAGCCCGGGCCATCGCGGATGCCGGAGTTCGAGCCGGTGATGTACGGGATGCTGGCGAAGGTGGCGGTGGAGGTCGTGCCGTTGTACACCGCGCTGGCGGTGGTGCACGCCGACATGAGCGGCGCGCCCGCTAACGCATGCGTGCCGATCTGCTACCAGTTGGCCGGCGCACTGGAACTCCTGGGATTCGACGCCGAGGTGATGGCGGCGTGCGCCACGGTGTACGACCGCGACCGGCAGGAGGTGAAGTACGCCGACGTGGGGGTGTGGGAGCGGCCCCCGATCGTGCGGGCGGACGGGACCACCGACGGGCACGCGGTGCTGTGGGCGGCCTCGTTCAGCAGACTGGTGGACCCGACCATCGCGCAGGCGCCGCAGCTGGTGAAGGCGGCCCGCGACGACGTCAAATTCACCTTGCCGACGGTCCTGCCGCTGCGCAGCCGCGAGTACCTGCTGTCGACGCCGGCGGTGGCGGCACCCAAGGGCCCGTACTTGATCTCCTGGATGCTGTTCCCGGACTGGACCGGGGCGCTGGCGCCAGCGCTGCAAGGCGAGCTTGGCGACGCCCTGCCGTACGGCAGCTTGGCTCTGGCCCATTCGTGCCTGCAGGTCCTGCACGCCCTCGCCGAGGAACGCGACGATGTGCGACGGCTGCGCAATCTGTACCCGTACTTGGGTGATCTGCTGGCCGGTCGGCGGCAGCTTCCTGCGCTTCCCGCCGAGCCTCCGGCCGCGTTCCAGCGGATCCGCCACGCTGCGCGCGGCCAGGGATAGACGCGTCGAACTCCTCTGCCAGATTCCATGGCTGCGACGGCGGCCCTGCTGGACTCCGGCGCAGCGTGCGGGCATTGAGTGATCGGTGCTTGGTCTGGTCACTTGTCCGGCCGAGGGGTGCGCTGCGGGGCGAGGGGCTGCTGGGCCGGGGGCGGGGTGGTCCAGGGCAGCATGCGGAAGGCGCGGGCGCTGATGGGATCGGGCGCGTACAGGGCGGTCGCGATGATGGTGATGGTGAGCGCGGCCTCCAGCACGATGAGCACCACGGCCAAGGCGGGGGCGGTCAGCCACAGGCCGGTGTGCAAGAGCCCGGCGGTGGTCCAGGCCACGCTCGGGCGGGCCGGTCGGCGGGTGCTGGAGTGCTTGGCCATACCCGCAGGCTGCCGGTCACGGCGACCGGTCCGGGAGGGGGTCTGGACAAGGTCGGACTCATACCGCTTCCGGCCAGGTGAGCACCGGGCGTGTCCGGACAGGGCAGGATCCGAAGGGTTCGGACAAGTCGCGGACGGGGCGAGGGAGGTGCGGTGGCGAGAGGGCCGGCCGACTTCGGGGCGGCGTTCGCCACGCTGCTGGCGGCGGCCGGAACCAACCCCGACGGGGTGGAACGGGCACTGCCGCGAGGAGTGAGACGCAGCACGTTGTACGACTGGAAGAACGGCCAGCATCTGCCCAGCGACACCGGCCCGCTGGTGCAGGTGGTGGAGTTGTGCCTGGGGCGGGCCGGCCCCGGTGCCGACCTGCAGGGCGCGCCGGGTGATGTGGACGGGTGGCTTGTGTTGCTGGCCGAGGCCAAACAGACCCGCGACACCCAGGCAGAACAGCACCGCCCCCCGGATCGTCCTGACCGACCCGCTGACCGGCCTGTACCGGAACCCCCCGAATCCGCCGATACCAGTGCCGAACCGGGAGTACCCCAGGGGTGGTCCGTCGAGGAGTGGGGGCCGGCGCGGCTGGGCGTGCACCGGGCGATCGGCGGCGGCACGCTGCCGCCCTACGTGCTCCGCACGCATGATCATCTGCTGTATGCGCTGCTGAAGCCGAGAGTGGCCGGCAACCGGCTGGTGGTGCTGCGCGGCGGGTCCTCGACCGGCAAGTCCCGCGCCGCCTACGAAGCGGTCCGGGTGCAGCTGCCGCGCGCGGCGGTGCTGTACCCGCAGTCCGCCGCCGCCCTGGAGGCGCTGCTGGAGCAAGGTATGCCGCGCCGGTCGGTGCTGTGGCTGAACGAGCTGCGGCACTACGCCGACGCTCCCGGCGGGCAGGCGGTGCTGGCGCGATTGGCCGGACTGCTGCAGTGCCGGGACCATCTGGTGGTCATCACCAGCGTGTGGCCCGACTACTGGGCCGCCTACACCGCCGACCACCACACCGGTCCCGGCGAGATGGACCCGGTGCACGCGACCCGGGCCCTGCTCACCCCGCTGCCCGTACTGGACGGAGTTTCTCCCCGCAAGGTCGACGCCGCGCTGGGCGGGGTCATCGATGTGCCCGAGGTCTTCACCGGCGATGACCTGGCCCGGGCCCGCCGCCAGGGAGACCATCTGCTGGACGAGGCGATCATCGCAGCCGAGCGCGGCGGCTCGCCCGGGCAGGTGACCCAGTACCTGGCCGGCGTCCACGCCCTGCTCGCCCACTACCAAGGGCCCGGCGCTGACCCTTACGGGCAGGCGGTGATCACCGCGGCGATGGACGCGGTCCGGCTCGGCCACCGCCACCTGCTCAACCCCGAACTGCTGCGGGAGGCGACGGTCGGCTATTTGCCCGACCGGGCGCGGGCCCTGCCCGAGCCGCAATGGCAGCAGGTGTGGTCCAGCGCATGGACGTACGCCACCCGCGAGCTCAAGGGCGCGGTCCGGGCGCTGGAGCCGGTCCCGCCCGAACACGGCATCGGCGTGGCCGGCTACCGCCTGGCCGACTACCTCGACCAGCACGCCCGCACCGACCGCGCCGACCAGATTCCCCCGCACAGCTTCTGGACCGCCGCGGCCGCGCACGCCCAACCCGCCGACCTCAACGCCCTTGGCGAGGCGGCCTGGGACCGCGGCCTGTACCGCACCGCCGCTCAACTGTGGAAGAACGCCACCACACACGGACACCCCTACGCCGCCGCGAACCTGGTCAACTGCCTGCACACCCTGCACCCAACCGACCCCCGCCCCGCCCGCTACACCGCCGCGCACGTCGTCCTCGACGACCCGGGGGGCCTGGCGGACCTGCTGCGCTTGTTGCGGGAGGTGGGGGCGGACGAGGCGGTCGCGGTGCTGGCCGAACGCGCCGCGCACGTCGCCCTCGACAACCCCGGGGGCCTGGCCGCCCTGCTGCGCGGGCTGTGCCGGGTGGGGACGGACGAGGCGGTCGCGGTGCTGGCCGAACGCGCCGCGCACGTCGCCCTCGACGACCCGTGGGGCCTGGCGGACCTGCTGCGCGGGCTGTGCGGGGTGGGGGCGGACGATGCGGTCGCGGTGCTGGCCGAACGCGCTGCCGCGCACGTCGCCCTCGACCACCCGGTGAGAGTGGCGGACCTGCTGCGCGGGCTGCGGGAGGTGGCGGCGGACGAGGCGGTCGCGGTGCTGGCCGAACGCGCCGCGCACGCCGCCCTCGACGACCCGTGGGACCTGGCGGACCTGCTGGACGGGCTGTACGGGGTGGGGGCGGACGAGGCGGTCGCGGTGCTGGCCGAACGCGCCGCCGCGCACGTCGCCCTCGACAACCCCGGGAGAGTGGCGGACCTGCTGCGCGGGCTGCGGGAGGTGGCGGCGGACGAGGCGGTCGCGGTGCTGGCCGAACGCGCCGCGCACGCCGCCCTCGACAACCCCGGGAGAGTGGCGGACCTGCTGCGCTTGTTGCGGGAGGTGGGGGCGGGCGAGGCGGTCGCGGTGCTGGCCGAACGCGCCGCGCACGCCGCCCTCGACAACCCCGGGGGCCTGGCCGCCCTGCTGCGCGGGCTGTGCCGGGTGGGGACGGACGAGGCGGTCGCGGTGCTGGCCGAACGCGCCGCCGCGCACGTCGCCCTCGACCACCCGAGGGGCCTGGCGGCCCTGCTGCGCGGGCTGTGCCGGGTGGGGACGGACGAGGCGGTCGCGGTGCTGGCCGAACGCGCCGCCGCGCACGCCGCCCTCGACCACCCGAGGGACCTGGCGGCCCTGCTGGACGGGCTGCGGGAGGTGAGGGCGGACGACGCGGTCGCGGTGCTGGCCGAACGCGCCGCCGCGCACGCCGCCCTCGACCACCCGAGGGGCCTGGCGGCCCTGCTGGACGGGCTGTGCCGGGTGGGGGCGGACGAGGCGGTCGCGGTGCTGGCCGAACGCGCCGCCGCGCACGTCGCCCTCGACGACCCGGGGGGTCTGGCGGCCCTGCTGGTCGGGCTGCGGGAGGTGAGGGCGGACGACGCGGTCGCGGTGCTGGCCGAACGCGCCGCGCACGTCGCCCTCGACCAACCGGGGGGCCTGGCGGCCCTGCTGGACGGGCTGCGGGAGGTGAGGGCGGACGACGCGGTCGCGGTGCTGGCCGAACGCGCCGCCGCGCACGCCGCCCTCGACCACCCGAGGGGCCTGGCGGCCCTGCTGGACGGGCTGCGGGAGGTGAGGGCGGACGACGCGGTCGCGGTGCTGGCCGAACGCGCCGCCGCGCACGCCGCCCTCGACCACCCGTGGGGCCTGGCGGCCCTGCTGGACGGGCTGTGCCGGGTGGGGGCGGACGAGGCGGTCGCGGTGCTGGCCGAACGCGCCGCCGCGCACGTCGCCCTCGACGACCCGGGGGGTCTGGCGGCCCTGCTGGTCGGGCTGCGGGAGGTGAGGGCGGACGACGCGGTCGCGGTGCTGGCCGAACGCGCCGCGCACGTCGCCCTCGACCAACCGGGGGGCCTGGCGGACCTGCTGGACGGGCTGTGCGGGGTGGGGGCGGACGACGCGGTCGCGGTGCTGGCCGAACGCGCCGCCGCGCACGCCGCCCTCGACCACCCGAGGGGCCTGGCGGCCCTGCTGGACGGGCTGCGGGAGGTGAGGGCGGACGACGCGGTTGCGGTGCTGGCCGAGCGGTTGCCGGCTGCCGGTTTGTTCTCTCAGTTCGTTGAGATCGGCGACCGGGGGAGGAGATTTCACTTCGGGCGCGACCGCGAGGGAAGCGCCGCCGGCCCCTGGTCCTGGCAAGACCTGCAGTAGCCGAGGAGGGTCTCGGTGATCAGGACTGGGCGGCACGATCCGAGTCCGGCCGCCGAGTTCAACCACCACTCCGGTCCGCACGGTCACCCTTGCTCGGTGCCGGCCGCTGCTGCAAGCCGGTTGAACGGTCGTCCGACGGGGCGTCCGATCCGGTCTCCACGCGGGTCTTGGGGGGCCGGGCGGTGACGCTGTGGGGGGCTTGTTCGGCACGCACCGCGCGTTCGCGCTGCTGGGCCTCGGCGATGCGGGCAGCGTCCAGGTCACGCTGCAGTACCTGCAGTTCGGCGCGGTGCGCGGCCTGCGCGGCGATCAGGTCGGTGCGGGCGGTGTCGCGTTCGGCGCGCATCTGCTCGGCGGCCTCGACGGCGCTCTGCCGCTGCGCGCCAGCCTGGCGGACCTGCTGCTCGGCGCTGCGCCGGGCGGCGCGGACCTCCTCGGCGGCGCGGCGGTCCCGCTCCTCGCGCTCGCGGTCGTACTGCTCGGCCTGCTGGGTGACCTCGCGCAGCTGGGCCCGGGTCTCGGTGTGCGTCTGGCGCTCGGCCGCCAGCTGGTCGGTGGTCTGCCGCAGCCGCTCGGCGTGCTCGGCGAGGCGGGCGTCCAGCTGGTCGGCCTCCTGCCGGGCGGTGTGCAGCTGCGCGGCGGCCGCGGCGTGGTCGGCACGTGCCTGGTGCAGGCTCTGCACGGCCAGCTCGGTCTCGGCCTCGGCCTTCTGGCGGGCCAGCCGGTCGGCGTCGGCGGCCCGCTCGGCCAGCCGGGCCCGCTCGCCGGCACCGCTGGCGCGGTCGGTGGCCTGCCGGGCGGTGCCCTCGGCGTCGGCGGCCGCGGACCGCGCGGCCTGCTCGCGGCGTTCGGCGG